>NZ_JCABYM010000001.1:0-10378 GCF_059499385.1 Limnoglobus sp.
GTCCGCGGCGGGAAGCTCACCCCCCTCCCTAACCCTCCCCCCCAAGGGGGGAGGGGATAAATCCGCCTTCGTCCGCACGACGACCACCGGCCCGGCGAAAGCCGGCCGCGGCGGCAGCGGCTCGTCGGCCGGGACGCACCACAGCACCACGTCCGCCTGCCGCGATTGCTCGCGGCCGAGCCGCTGGGCTTGTTCCTCGATCGCGTCGGTCGAGTCCTGCCAGCCGGCCGTGTCGATCAGCTCGACCGGCACGCCGGCGAGGTCGATTTGCTTCGTCAAGTAATCGCGCGTCGTCCCGGCGACGGGGCTGACGAGCGCAACGCCGTCGCGGGAAAGGGCGTTGAACAGGCTGCTCTTCCCGGCGTTCGGCGCGCCGACGAGCGCGACGCGGACGGCCCGGCCGCTGACCGTGCGGGCGTCGAGTTGCCGCCGCAGGTTCGTGAGTTGGGCCAGCCCGGCGGCGATGCGGGTGAGCTGTTCAGGCTTGCCGACGAACTCGATGTCCTCGTCCACGAAGTCGAGGCCGGCTTCCACGTCCGCGAGCAGGCTGAGCAGGTCGTCGCGGAGGGCGTCCATCGGCCGCGCGAGGCCGCCGGACAGCTGCGCGAGGGCCTGCTTCAACTCGTCGTCGGAGCCGGCCTCGATCACCGCGAGGACGGCTTCGGCGCGGGTGAGGTCTTTCTTCCCACTGAGGAAGGCACGGAGGGTGAACTCGCCGGGCTGGGCCGGCCGCGCGCCGGCGGCGAGCAGGTCGGCGACGAGCCGCTCGACGAGCGGCGGGGAGGAGATCGTGTGCAGCTCGATCAGGTCTTGCCCGGTATAGGACTTCGGTGCGCGGAAGAAGTAGCCGTCGGCCGGTAGCGGCGAGTGGACGCCGGTGAGCCGCAGCTGCCCCGGCGTGACGTGCCGGGTGGAATCGGTGAGCTGGCGTTGGACCGTGGAAGTGAAGAGGGCGTTCACGACGCCGACGGCGTTCGGCCCGCTGACGCGGACGATGGCCCGCGCGCCGAGGCCGGGGGCCGACGAGACGGCGACGATCGTGTCCTCGGGGTGCGGGAGCATACGGGCATGGTAGCAACCGACCGACCCGAGTGCTTACCGTAGGTCGGCCCTACCGGGACCGACCACCTTTCCGGCTCGGAGAGCATTCCCCCATTTCGGGGAGCCGTTCGCGGGAGGAACGCGGTCGGCCCGGCAGGGCCGACCTACTCAGGGTCGCCGTTCTCCCGCTATTCCTTACTGAGGCCCCAGGTGACGTTCGCACACGGCGTCGCGACCGAGCCGGCGAACCACGCCCGGTCGATCTGGTTGATCGGGTCGAACACTAGCCTCGCCAGCCCATGCTGAATCGGAAGCCGGTTGTTCCGCTCCAGGTCCGACAGCGGACAGTAAAAAAAGTATCCACCGCCGAGAGCCTGAATTTCGGCGATTCCCCGCCGCGACAACCAGTAGTACGTGCCGCCGTAGAGCGTCAGCAGCAACCCGAGGTAGACGCCCCACCGCAGGAAGCGTCGCCGCCAGCGGGCCGCCACGTCCGGGGTCATCGGCCGGCCTCCAGCAGCAGCACGGCCGGCCGTTCCAGGTGGCGCTTCACGGCGTTGCCGAAGACCGCGCCGATCGCGCCGTCCACGATCCGGTGGTCGAACGAGAACGACAGGTAGCCCACGTCCGTCGGCCGCAGGTCGCCGTGCTCGTCGTAGACTGGTCGCTTCACCACCTTGCCGACGCCGAGGATGCCGACCTCCGGGTGGTTGATGATCGGCGTCGAGATCAGCCCGCCGATGCTGCCGATCGACGTGATCGTGAACGTCCCGCCCCGCAAGTCGTCGATCTTCGACCGGCCGGCCCGCGCGTCGTCGCTGAGCCGCTCGATTTCGCGGGCGATGTTCGCCAGGTCGCGGCGGTCGGCGTCCTTGATGACCGGGACGAGCAGCCCGTGCGGGGCGGCGACGGCGATGCCGACGTGGTAGCGGTCGTGCAGCGTCACCTCGTGCTTGTCCTCGTCGAAGGTGGCGTTCACCACCGGCACTTCCTTCAGCGCCCGCGTCACGGCCTTCACGATGAACGACAGGTACGTGAGCTTCACGTTCGCCTTGTACAGGTGCTCGCTGAGCTGTTGGCGGAGGCGGACGACCTCGGTGAAGTCGCACTCGTCGATGTAGCTGTAGTGCGGGATGTGCCGCTTGGACGCGAGCATCTTCTCGGCGATCTTCTTCCGCATCCCGGCGAGCTGCTGCCGCGTCCCGGCCCGGCCGAAGTCGAACTGAAAGTGTTCCGTCGTCTTCGGCGTCCCGTTCGCCCCGGTCTTCGGCGGCTTCAGCAGCGGGGCGAGGTCGTCGAGCAGGATGCGGCCGCCGGGGCCGCTGCCGCGGACGCGGGCGAGGTCGATGTTGAACTTCCGCGCCAGGTGGCGGACCGACGGCGCGGCGACCGGCGTGCCGACGGTTTGCGTCGAAGGCTGCGACTGCACCGGCGCGATGCGGACCTCGGCCGCGGCGACCGGCTCGGCCGGGGCGGCGACATCGCCGCCGTCGTACTTCAGCACGACCTCGCCGACCTTGACCTTGCTCCCGGCCGGCGCGACGGTCTCGGCGATCGTGCCGGCGAACGGCGACGGGACTTCCATCGTCGCCTTGTCGGAGAGGACTTCCATGAGCGACTGGCCGCGGCGGACGGCGTCGCCGGGGCGGACCATCCACCGCACGAGTTCGACCTCGTACAGCCCTTCGCCCATCGGCGGCAGCGGGAAGTCGGTCATACGCGTTCCTCCGCCAGCTCCCGCAATGCGTCGCGGATGCCGGGCAGTTGCGGGACCGTGTTCTGCTCGTACACCTGGTTCAGCCCGATCCCCGGCACGTGCTTCCCCATCAAGAGACGCGGCTTCGCCAGCAGGTCGTAGAAGTGCTCGTCCACGACCCGCCGGAGGAGGTGCTCGCCGAAGTTCGTCACCTCGGTGTCCTCGTTAACGATCAGCACCCGGCCGGTCTTCGTGACGCTGCGGGAGACCATCGGCCAGTCATACGGGAAGATGCTCCGCAAGTCGATCACGTCGAACGTGAACCCGAAGTCGCGGTTGAGTTCGTCCGCGGCCTGGGCGCACAGCGGCAGCGTGCGGCCGTAGCTGACGACGGTGGCGGCCGTGCCCTCGCGGACGAGGCTGCCGGTCCCGAGCGGGACAAAGTATTCCTTCACGTCCGGCCATTGTGGTTGCCAACGGGTGCGGTCGCCAACCGGCGCGTCGATGAGCCGCGACAATTCTTCCGGGTCGTCCGGCTCGCCGGGGATGAGCTTGTCGCCCTTCAGCCGCAGCAGCGCCTTCGGCAGCAGCACCATGACCGGGTTCGGGTCCGCAATCGCGGAGAGCATAAGGCCGTAGGCGTCGAGCGCGTTCGACGGCATGACGATCTTCCAACCCGCCAGCCGCGACGCCCAGCTCTCGAAGCTGTGCGAGTGGTACAGGCTGCCGCGGATGCCGGACCCGGACGGCGTCATCAGCACGATCGGCATCTCGAAGTTGCCGGCCGACGCCCACCGCTGGTTGCCGGCGATCTTCAACAGGTCGATGACGTTGAACGCATAGTCGCAGAACTGGATTTCGCACACCGGGCGGCCGCCGGCGTAGGCGATGCCCATCGCCGTGCCGACGATACCCCGCTCGTCGAGCGGCGAGTTCCAGGCCGTTTTTAGACCTTGCGTGGCGGTGAACACGCCGCCGAGCGGGGGGCCGACGTCCTCGCCGAAGATGTCCGTCACCCCCAGGTGGGTTTCACCGTAGTGGAGGGCGAGACGGACGGCTTGGACCAGGGTTGCCATGGTCGGACCAGTGCAAAGTTTGAAATGAAAAATGAAAAAATTCAAGACATCGAACGGTACGTGGTCGCTGTGATCGCGCCGAGGATTTTCATGATCTCCGTCGATTCGTCCAACAGCGGTTGAACCACCGGCTTCGGCAACACTTCGCATTCCAGCAGCAGCCGCAACCAGTAGTTCGTCTGCCGGGCTTCCTTCAACGCATGGGTCATGCGGTGGGCGAAGTCGGAACGATCATGAGCGGCCTGGGCCTCCTCGACGATGGACCCGATGGCCGTGCCGGAACGAAGGAGTTGGTAGCCGAAGGTCCGCTGCACTCCGGACGCTTCGATCAGTTGCGTGCAGAGTTGCACGACCCGGAGGGCGAACTGGAACGTCCGCGGCACGATGTCCGGCTTTTCATTTCGCATTTTTCATTTCACATTTTGCACTGTTCCGGGAAGTCCGGTGTAGTCGAGCGGATAGACGGCATCGAACTTACTTCGCGAGTACGTAAATCGTTCCACGTCATCCCGCGTCGGCTTCGCCTCGCTCGTCGCCTGCACGACGGCCGCGTCCGCTTCCTCCTTCGCCTCGGCCTTCATCGCCCGCACCTGCTCGGCGTCGATCGCGTCTGCGTCGATCAGCTTCTGCTCGAACAGCGCCACGCAATCCGCCTCGGCCCAACTCCGCTGCGCCCCGCTCGACGACGAGTGCCCGTGCAGCCGGCTGACCATCGCCTCCAGCAGAAACGGTTTCCGCTCCGTGCGGACGTACTTCATCGCGCGGGCGATGGCGTGCCAGCTCGCGATCGGGTCGTTCCCGTCCACGGTTTCGGCCCGCATGTCGTAGGGCGACGCCCGGTCCGCGATCCGCCGCTCGCCGTGCTGCCCCTTCGCCGGGGTGCTGATGCCGTACTGGTTGTTCGTCACCACCATCAGCACGGGAAGCTCGTTGCCCGGCCGGTTCGCCCACACCAGGCAGCTCTCGAAGTCCCCCTCCGCCGACCCCGCGTCGCCGCCGGTGACGATGGTGAGGCCGTCGCCGCCGTGCCGCCTCTGCATCAGCGCCGTGCCGGGGGCCATGACGTACTGGACCTCGATCACGCTCGTCACCGGCACGACGTTCCACGCCGGGATGGCGTAGTGGCCGACGAAATTCCGGCCGCGGCTGAACGGGTCGGTCGCGGTCATCGCCAGTTGGCGGACGTGATCGACCATCGGCATGCCCATCGCGAGCAGCATCCCGCTGCCGCGGTAGTGCAAGTGCAGGTAGTCGAACGCCGGGCCGGCCCCCTTGTGGACCTGCATGCCGAGGCCGACGTTGAACGCCTCCTCGCCGGGGCCGCCGATCCAGAAGTACGCCTCCCCGGACTTCGACATCTTGATCGCCCGCTCCTCGAGCGCGCGGGTGCGGACCATGTGGCGGAACAGGGTGAGCGCGAGTTCGACCGAGAGCGTTTCGCGGCCCGAGCGGACGGCGAGGGAAGCGACGGCCTTGGCGGACCGTCGCGGCTGAACGTGTGATTCGTCTAGCGGCTCCGACATCGCACACCTCGACGCGAGAACGAGCGGGTGCTGAACTTGACGGGATGTACGAATTATATCCCGCCCCGGATGGGATGGTAAACCGGATTCGCGATTCGGCGGAAGGGCAGTCGTGGAACCCGGAGCGGGAGCGACGGGGTGTCCGGCTCGGCAACACACCCCATCGCTCCCGCTCCGGGTTCCACAAGGGGGAGCATTTCGCGGCCCGGTCGGTTAAGATAACGGAGCCTCTCGCCGAAGGAGTCCCCGCCATGCGTTTCCTGCTCGTGGTTGTCGCCCTCGTCCCGGCCCTCGTTTCCGCCGCCCCGGTCCCGAAGGGGACGAAGGGCAGCTGGGTCGGCAAGCCGGCGTTCCTCAAGGGGCCGAACGTCCGGCTCACGACCGTCCTCGCGAACGGCACGGAGCGAAAGGTCGCGATCCCGCAAGGGACGTACTCCTACGTCGTCACGAAGGTGACCGAGGACCGCGTCGAGGTGCTGTACGGGACCGGCAAGCTCACCGCGTACTTCAACCGCGACGACGTGCTGCGGGGGGCGGAGGCCATCGACTACCACACGGCGGCGCTCAGCCAGAACGCGAAGGACGCGTACCACCTCACCGGCCGGGCGGAGGCGAACGCGGCCGAGGGGAAGCTCGACGCCGCCGAGGCCGACTACGCGCTGCTGCTGGCCTCCGACCCGAACAACCTCGACTTCCGCGTCAAGCGGGCGGCGTTCCGCATGACCGCGAAGCGGTTCGAGCAGGCCATCGAGGACTACGAGAAGCTCGGCGAGCTGAACGCGAACTACAAGGAGTGGTCGCTGCAGCGGACGGCCGAGGCGAAGGCCGGGCTGAAGAAGTTCGACGAGGCCCTCGCCGACCTCACGAAGGCGCTGGAGAACTCGCAAAACCGGACGGGCCTCCTCCTTTCCCGCGGCATCATGTACTCGCGGGCCGGGAAGCACGACAAGTCGCTGGAAGACTACGAAGAGATCCTGAAGACCGACCCGAACAACGCGGTCGCGATCAACAACATCGCGTGGCTGAAGGCCACCTGCCCGGACGCGAAGTACCGGGACGGCAAGGCGGCCGTCGAGCAGGCGACGAAGGCGTGCGAGCTGACGCAGTGGAAGAACGCCGGGCACATCGACACGCTCGCGGCGGCCTACGCCGAGGCCGGCGACTTCGAGAAGGCGGTGAAGTACCAGACGGACGTGGTGAACGACGAGGCCCTGGTCCGCCGGGAGGGGGACGAGCTGAAGGAGCGGCTGGAGCTGTACAAGCAGAAGAAGCCGTACCGCCTGCCGGACGAGACGAAGAAGAAGTGAAAACCGTCATTAGTGATTAGTGATTGGTGATTTGACCAATCACCAATCACCAATCACTAATCACACTGCCGAGCACCGCCATCCGCACGGCGAGGCCGTTCTCGACCTGTTGCAGGATCGCCGAGTTCGGGCCGTCGGCCACGTCCGGCGTGATCTCCACCCCGCGGTTGATCGGCCCCGGCGCGAGGATCAGCACGTCCGGCTTCGCCGCCTTCATGCGGTCCCTCGTCATGCCGAAGACGTGCGCGTACTCGCCGACGGACGGGAAGAACGCGCTCCGCTGCCGCTCGAACTGCACCCGCAACAGGTTCACCACGTCGCACCGCGGCAGGATGTCGTCCAAATCGTCGGCAATCTCCACGTCAAACTGCTTCACCTCCGGCGGCACGAGCGTCGGCGGGCCGCACACGATGACGTGCGCCCCCAGCTTCTTCAGCCCGTGGATGTTGCTGCGGGCGACCCGGCTGTGCAGGATGTCGCCGACGAGCGCGACCGTCAGCCCGGCGACCTTCCCCTTCCGCTGGCGGACGGTGAGGATGTCGAGCAGCCCCTGCGTCGGGTGCTCGTGGCTGCCGTCCCCGGCGTTCACGACGCTGACGTGCGGCAACAGGTGGCGGGTGAGCATCTCCGGCGCGCCGGACGACGTGTGCCGGACGACGACGGCGTCGATGCCCATCGCCTCGATGTTGCGGACGGTGTCGATGAACGTCTCGCCCTTCGACGTACTCGACCCGCCGGGGGAGAAGTCCTGCACGTCGCCGCCGAGCCGCCGGGCGGCGAGCTGGAAGCTGATCTTCGTCCGCGTGGACGGCTCGAAGAAGAGCGTGACGACGAGCTTGCCCTTGAGGTCGTCCCGCTTCGGCGTGCTGCCGACGCCGACGCCGAGGTAGGACTCGGCGCGGTCGAGCAACTTCGTGATGTCGGCGGCGGAGAGCTTTTCGAGTCCGAGCAGGTGTTTCATGGCGACCCCGTTTGTGCAGAATATATGAGGTCGCCCCGCGGGAGGCCGCGACCCGCGACCGCCGCTCACCCCGAGTTCCCATGACCCCGCGACCACCCCGTTCTACCTGGACGACCCTGACGGACGAGCAACGGCTCGCCCAGTGCGAGGTGGATACGTACCGGGCGAGTGGCCCCGGCGGGCAGAAGCGGAACAAGACCTCGTCCGCCGTGCGGCTGCGGCACGTCCCGACGGGCCTGATCGTGATCGCGGAGGAGAGCCGGTCGCAGCACGAGAACAAGGCAAAAGCCCTGAAGCGGCTGTACCGCGCCCTCTTCCTGGAGCTGCGGGACGACGTGCCGCGCGAGGCCGAGGCGCTGCAAGCGATTCCCGAGTGGCAGGCGGTTCTGACCGACGGCCGCGTTCACCTCGGTGCGAAGGACGCGCGGTTCTGGCCGGCGGCGGGGCTGGCCCTCGACGTGATGAACGCGGTCGCGGCCCAAGTGAGCACGGCCGCGGAACTCCTCGGCGTGTCCACGGCGAACCTGATCGACTTCCTCCAAGCCGACCCGAAGCTCTGGCAGGAGGCGAAC
Organism: Limnoglobus sp.; assembly: GCF_059499385.1. NCBI lineage: Bacteria > Pseudomonadati > Planctomycetota > Planctomycetia > Gemmatales > Gemmataceae > Limnoglobus > Limnoglobus sp. The sequence goes on from NZ_JCABYM010000001.1 coordinate 8,177, forward strand.
CGCCTGCGGTCGGCGTTCGGGCAGAAGCCTTTGCGAAACCGTGATTAGTGATTGGTGATTGGTGATTGGCTTCCTTCTCCAGTTGCGAATCACCAATCACCAATCACCAATCACCAATCACTTCTTTTCGCGAACCTTGTGCATCAGCGCGTCCCGCACCCGCGGGTGGAGGAACTTCGACAGGTCGCCGCCGAGGACCGCGATCTGCCGCAGCAGCGAACTGCTGACGTGCGAGAACTCCTCCTTCGACATCAGGAACACCGTCTCCAGTTCCGGGTCGAGGTTCAGGTTCATGAGCGACATCGTGAACTCGTACTCCATGTCCGAGAGCGTCCGCAGGCCGCGGAGCATGATGCGCGCGCCGACGGACCGCACGAACCGCACGGCCAAGCCTTCCATCTTGTGAATCTGCACGTTCGGCAGGTCGGCGCACACGTCGTGCAGCAACTCGACCCGCTCGTCGAGGGTGAACAGGGTGGTCTTGTCCGGGTTGTTGCCGACGCCGACGATGAGCGTGTCGAACAGCTTGCTGCCGCGGACGATGGCGTCGTAGTGGCCGAGGTGGACGGGGTCGAACGTGCCGGTGTACACGGCCACGCGGGGGTTCAACGGCGTCGGCATGAGCGGCCCTCCGGGAACGACTTCCGCTATGATTGTGGCATCGGCCGACGCCGCCAACGGGGATTCCGGCCGGCCGCCGCAAAATTCGGGAGCCGCCGCCGGATGTTCTTCGACAACCAGTCCACGCCGTTCGACGTGCGGTTCCGCCTCGGGCCGTTCCCGGTCAAGGTGAACCCGTTCTTCTGGCTGAGCATGGCGATCGTCGGCGCGCCGTACTTCGACGCCGGGTTCGACCTCGGCCTCATCTGGATCGCGTGCGGGTTCGTGTCGATCCTGTGGCACGAACTCGGGCACACGGTCGCGATGCGGTACTACGGGTCGCCGGCGCGGATCGAGTTGTTCGCGTTCGGCGGCGTCGCGATCCCGAGTTACGTCGCCACGTCGCCGTGGCGGCGGATGATGATCGCGGCCGCCGGGCCGCTCGCCGGGTTCGGGCTGCTCGGCTTGGTCTGGGGGTCGAACAAGGCGTTCGGGTGGGGCGAGGTCGGGAATCACAAGTACCTCGTGGCCCTCTACCTGATGCTGACCGCGATCAACCTGTTCTGGAACCTGTTGAACCTGCTGCCGATCTGGCCGCTGGACGGGAGCAAGATTTTCCGCGAGGTGCTGGTCGTCCGCAACGCCCGGCAGCCGGACTACGTGACGATGAAGGTGTCGCTCTACACGGCGGTCTTCCTCGGCGTCGTCGGCGTGATCGTGAACTTCGGGCCGGCCGACCTGAAGCGGACGATCTTCGAGCAGTGGCCGTGGTGGCTGGCGTGGGCGATCCCCGGCCCGATGATGACGCTGTTCGTGTTCTTGATGGCGTACCAGAGCTACTTGCTCATGCAGCAGTTCAACCGCCCGCGGCTGTACGTCGAGGACGACGACCGCCTCCCGTGGGAGCGGCGGTGAGTCACGCCAGCCCGGCCGCGACCGCGCGGCCGAGCAGCAACAACTTCTCCCGCTTCGATACCGTCGGCCGGCGGGACCACACGTCGAAGCCGATCCGCTCGATCGCAGCCAGCGTCGCCTCGCCGCCGCGGATGAACAGGTCCACGTCGATCCGCACCCGCTTCGGGATCAGCGGCAACAATTGCTTCCCGCGCGCGAAGTAGCCGCGGGTGCGGTCCACCTCGAACCGCATCAGCTCCGCGAACGCCGGCGTGAACCGGCGGGCGTGCAGGTCGGCGTCCGCGTACCCGAACCGGCGGCGGTCCTCTTCAGGAAGGTACACGCGGCCGATGGCCAGGTCGCGGGCCACGTCCTGCCAGAAGTTCGCGAGCTGCAACCCGGTGCAAACTTCGTCGGACAGCGCCCCACGCTCCTCGTCGTGGCACTCGAACAGGTACAGCACGAGGCGGCCGACCGGGTTCGCGGAGTGGCGGCAGTAGCCGACGAGGTCCGCGAACGTGGCGTAGGACTTCTGCCGCTGGTCTTGCTCGAACGCGACGAGCAGGTCGAGGAACGGCCGCGGCGGGATGTTGAACTTGCGCACGGTTTCGCGGAGGGCGATCATGACCGGATGCCGCGGGCGGCCGAAATCTGGTCCCCTCTCCCCCGGCTTTGCGGGGGAGAGGGTTAGGGTGAGGGGGTTCGAGC
>NZ_JCABYM010000002.1:0-10090 GCF_059499385.1 Limnoglobus sp.
GGGGGGGGGGGGGGGGGGGGGGCGGGGCGGGGGCGGGGGGCGGGGGGGGGCGCGGGGGGGGGGGGGGCGCGCCCCCCCCCCCCCCCCGAGCTTCCTCCCGCTGACGCGAATGCCCCGGAGGAAGGGAGGTTACCCCCCTCCCTAACCCTCCCCCCCAAGGGGGAGGGAACAAGACGCCTCGAAGACTCGGCCGGCCGCGACCCCGCAATCACCCCACGAACACGCCGGCGGTGAAGCCGGGGTAGAACTCGCCGTCGAGCAGCGTCGGCGGGAGCGGCTGGCCGACCGTGCGGCCGTCGTACACCGTCACCCGCGACCCGGCGTTGTCCCCGGCCCCGGTCACCAGGTCGGTGCGGCCGTCGGCGTTCACGTCGGCCGCGGCCACCCGGACGCCGCCGCGGCTCGCCGGGTCGCCGGCGAAGAAATTGCCGAGCGTCGTATACGTGTTCGACAGGAGCGCCGCCCCGCTGAAGACGGTCACCCGCGGGCCGCCGCCCGGCCCGCCGCCGGCGATCAGGTCGGCCCGGCCGTCGCCGTTCACGTCGCCGGCGGCGATGAAGATGCCGTTCCGCAACGTCGGCTCGAACGCGAAGAAGTCGCCGAACACCTTCCGGCGGGTCGTGCCGAGCGTCGTGCCGTCGTACCCGGCGACCCGCGGGCCGCCGCCGAACCCGGCGGCGACGAGCAGGTCGCCGCGGCCGTCGCCGGTGAGGTCGCCAACGGCGGCCCGTGCCCCGCCGCGGAAGTTCGGGTCGTCGATGCCGAAGAAGCTGGCGAGCTTCCCGAACCCGGCCCCGCTGTACACGTCCACCCGCGGGCCGCCGCCGCGGTCGGGGGTGACGACGAGTTCCGGCCGGCCGTCGCCGGTCGTGTCGCCGGCCGCCACGTACACGCCGCCGGTGAACGATTCCTCGAACGGCTGCACGGAGAAGAGCAGCTGTTGCGTCGCGCCGCTGAAGATGCGCACCTGCGTCGGGCCGCCGGGGCCGGTCCCGACGGCCACGTCCTTGACGCCGTCGCCGTCGAAGTCGGCGGCCGCCGTCCGGACGCCGCCGGTGAAGTCGCCGAACGGGCTGACGGTCGCGACCGGCTCCCCGGCCGCGTTCACGGTCGAGAACGTCGAGGCCGCCCCGTCCCCCGCGCCGACGGCGAACCGGACGGCCGCGTCCCCCGTTGGCGGTGGCGGCGGTGGCGGCGGGACGACCGGCGGGTTCGTCGGCGGCGGGGGGACGAGCGGCGGGCTGGCCCCGCCGCTGATTTGCCAGCCCATGTCTTCCAGGGCGGCGAAGTCGAGGGCCGTGATCGGGCGGACCGCCCCGGCCGGGATGGACGGGACCATGAGCGCCGTCTGCCCGCCGACGGCGACGTTCGCCGCCCAGTGGCCGTCGTCGCCGGGGGCCGTCGGCACGGCCCGGCCGAACGCCGCCACCGCGTTCGGGCCGGTGAACGTGCCGTTCACGAGGAACCGGTCGAACGCGAGGTCGCCGAGGCCGAACCCGATGAGGTGGAGCAGCTCGTGCCGGGCGACGCTGTCGAAGTCGAACTGGTTGGCCGCCGGCGGGCCGGCCGAGAACTCCCAGTTCGTCGCGGAGTCGAACGCGACGAACCCGCCCCACGGGGACACGTCCGTCGGCAACGACCCGAGCGCCCCGGCCTGGCCGCGGCCGCGGACCGCGTTCAGCCACGCCGCCGACCCGCTGGCGGAGAACGCCCCGCCGGACGCGACGCCGAGTTCCGACCCGCTGATCGGCCCGCCGGCGACGTACACGACGACCTCGTTCGCCGCGACCGTCGGGTTGTTCAGCGTGACCGTGCGGTTCGTCAGCGTGTTGAAGAACGACGCCTGCCAGGTGTTCGACCCGGTCGGCACGATGGCCGCGAGGTTGTCCTGGAGCCGCCCGCTGATTTCCGCGGCGACCCGCTCGATGGCCGCCCGCCGCTCGCCGGTGAAGTAGTTGTTCGCGTCGAAGGTGTAATCGACCCGCAGCGTGACGGCCGGCGTGTCCCGCGGTTCGAGGGCGTCCAGGTGGAGGCGGCGCGTGCGTTCGGCCATGAAATTTCCTAGCTCCTCGGAAGCCGCGGCGCGACGGGGGCGACGTATTCTAGGTCAGAGACGAGTGCGAGGGGACGGCGGTTGCCCCGTGGGAGAAATGCCGGGCGGATTCACCCTTGCGCCGCGACCGCCGGGGGTTTTGTAGGGCGGGTCAAGGCTTTGCGCCGACCCGCCGTCGCGGTCCCAGCCGGTTCTGCGCCTCTTCGACGTGGTGGCGGTCCCCCGGCGGGTCGGCGCAAAGCCTTGACCCGCCCTACAATTGACCGCGGGGCATACCCCTACCCTTTCGTTCGGATAAACTTCCCCCTCCCGTTCGTTCCCCCCGCCGCGAGCCGCCCATGCGACTTCCCGACCTGGTTCGCTTCGCCGTCGGCGGCCTGTGGCGGCAGAAGGTCCGCACCGCGCTCACCGTCCTCGGCGTCGCCGTCGGGGCCACGTCGCTGGCGTTCAGCCTGTCCCTCGGCGTCGGCCTGCGGCGGGTCATCACCAACGAGTTCCACTCCCGTGAGGGGTTCTGGGAAGTCCACGTCACGTCCGACCGCTATCAGACCGTCGGCGAAGTCCCGGCGGATACGGTGAAAGTGCCCGACGGCGTCGGCCCGGACCGCGCCGCCCGGCTGCGGAAGGTGCTGGAGGTAAGGGCGAAGCAATCCCTCCCGGCGAAGGCCGCCGCGCCGCTGACCCCGGCGAAGCTCGCCGAGTTCGCGGCCATCCCGGACGTGGCCGACGTTCGCACGTTCCGCCACCTGCACGGCACGGTCCGGCTCGGCGAGCGGCGGCATCACGCCATGTTCGTCGCCACCCGGTGCGACCGGCCGGAGCTGCGGCTACTCCTCGTCGCCGGACGGTTGCCCGCCGAGGGGGACGTTCGCGAGGTCGTCGTGCCGGAGGTGCTGCTGTACGACCTGGGGTTCAAGACCGACGCGGAGGTCGCCGCGGCCGTCGGGCAGCCGCTGACGGTCGAACTCGGCGGCGCGTCGGACGCCCGGCAGCAGTCGTTCCTCGCGAGCATGAACGGGGCCGTGGCGTCCCTCACCACGTCGCAGGGGCTGACCTTGTTGAAGCTGATCCGCGAGCTGCCGAAGCTGGTCGAGCAGTCGAGCCTGACGGCGAAGGAGAAGGCCGAGGTGCGGAAGCTGTTCGGGCCGGAGGAGCCGGCGGAGAAGAAGCCCGGCCGCTACCCGGCGACGGACGCGTTCACCGTCGTCGGCGTCTACCGCGAGCCGTCGGAGGAGGAGCGGAAGAAGGGGACGTGGCACGTCAGCCAGATGGCCGTGTTCGCGAACGCGACCGGCGGGGACGGCGTCTTCCGCCGGCTGCACAACATCGAGGACGGCCGGTTCGACCACGCCGAGGTGAAGGTCCGGCCGGGCGGCGACCTGCCGGCCGTCGTCGAGGCGATCGAGGCGCAGGGGTTCACGACGAACTCGTCGCTGCGGTGGTTCAACAACGCCCGCCGGGAGGTGACGGCCATCGCCGTGACGCTGAACATCTTCGCGTGGATTTCCCTCATCGTCGCGGCCATCGGCATCACGAACACGCTCGTCACGAACGTCGTCGAGCGGACCCGCGAGATCGGGATTCTGAAAGCGGTCGGCGCGAGCCGGCGGCAAATCCTGGCGATCTTCCTGCTGGAGGGGACGCTCATCGGCACGCTCGGCGGGCTGCTCGGGCTGGCCATCGCGCGGCTGGCGGCCGGCCCGGCGGACAGCATCGTCCGGGGCGAGATTCAGCGGCAGATGCGGGGCGAGACGATGCTGTCCACGAGCGTGTTCGAGTTCCCGCTGTGGCTGTCGGTGGCGACGTTCGCGGCGGCGGCCGTCATCACCACGCTGGCGGCGATCTACCCGGCCCGCCGGGCCAGCCGCGTCGAGCCGGTCGAGGCGCTGAAGTACGGGTGACGTGTTCTCGTCCCGAACCTCGCGTCCCGGCTCGCCCGGTCGCGGCGGACCGAACCGCAACGGCGAACGGCACGGCGTCAGCGTGCCGGTGGGGGCCGCCGGGGGGGAACACCGGCACGCTGACGCCGTGCCGTTCGCCGTCGATGTCGCGTAAAAACCAGACACGCCCGCGCGTTCGTTCCGTTTACACGCCGCCCCTCACTCGCGCCGCGGCTGCAACGTTTCGCCGCACGCAAACGGCCGGTTTTCGAGTGTCGGACATTTCGTTCCGAAAAAACGCGAAATCGATTTGACCGCTCGACTTGCCGAAAAACATGACATACAGATTCACACGATTCGAGTGCGAACCCGAATCGACTCGGCCGCGCGTGTCGCGGCCCGGATCGCCAACTCTGTTAGCTTCGCCCCCGGTTGAATCGCCCCCGTTGATCGTCGGATTGAAACTGGCTACACCCGGCTGACCGCCCGGTCGCTTCGCGGCTCGCGTCTGCTCAGCCGGTCCCCGTAGGTGAACGTTCGCCCCGGCACCGCACGCCACGGAGCTTCCGCCCCGCGGCCGCGGTGCGCCTTCGGCCCGGGTGGTCCGGGCGGTTGGATTGTTTTCGTTTCCGTGTTTTTCTTTTAGGAGTCTTCGATGTTGTGGACCAAAACTCGCACCGGTTTCCGCACCCCGAAGTCGTCGCTGGATGTCGTCCCCCTGGAGGACCGCACCACGCCGGCCGTCACCGCCCTGTACAGCACCGGGCTACTCGCCGTCACCGGCGACGGGGCCGCCAATAACATTGTCGTTTCGGCCGACACGACCGGGAAATTGACCGTCACGAACAACGGGCAGAACGTGGCCATCCGGTCGATCCTCGGCACGCCGACGGTCGCCGGGCTGGCGCAGGTGACGGTGGACGCGCGGGGCGGGGACGACTCGATCACGCTCACGAAGTCGCTCAACACGCTGGACGGGAACGGCAAGCTCGCGGCGTCGCCGAGTGCCGTCCTGATCGGCGGCGGCGGGAACGACACCCTCACCCCGCTCATCGGCGGGTTCGTCGGCGGGGTGGTCGGCAACGCCATCGTCGGGAACGTCGTCCAGATGGGCGGGAGCGGGAACGACACGCTCGTCAGCGGGTTCGGCAACGACATCATGCTCGGCGAGGGGGGCAACGACAAGCTCGTGTGGAACCCCGGCACGCTGATCGACCACTACGACGGCGGCGACGGGTTCGACAACGGCGTCGTCATCGGCAACGAGACGCCGATCGCCGGGTCGAACGCCGACGCGTTCGTCCTCGGCAAGGACCCGAACAACCCCGGCGGCGTGCTGTTCCAGCGGACCAACCTCGTCCCCTTCTTCATCACCATGGTCGCGACCGAGCAGGTGACGATGCAGACGCAGGGCGGGGACGACACGATCACCGTGAACGACCTGTCCGGCACCGCGGTCCGCCAGGTGGTGGCCGACGGCGGGACGGGCAACGACACGATCACCGGCGTGGCCCAGACGGCCGCGGCCGTGGCGCTGGTGTTCAACGGCGGCGAGGGGAACGACTCGCTCGCCGGCGGGGCCGGCCGGGACGTGCTGAACGGCGGCAACGGCGACGACACGATCGACATCAGCAACAACGACCGCCGGCAGGACATCGTCGTCGGCGGGGCCGGTAAGGACACGGTCGTCGTCACGAGCATGACCCAGACGACCGACCTGTTCCTGGACTTCGAGGCCCAGCTCGACGAGGTGTGGGCCGGGACGTGATCGAATAGTTGGTAGTTGGTAGTTGGTAGTTGGCAGGAAAGGCGGGTCTTTTCTGACTACTACCAACTATCAACTGCCAACTATCAACTATTCCAGAACGTTGGGCCGAGGGAATCGGCGTCCAGGCCGCCGGACGAGTACGCGGCCAGCTTGCCGTCCTTCAGGAGCAGCCAGTGCGGGCCGGGGGCGGCGTCCGGGATCGGGCACCACGCCCGGAACTCGCTGGCGACCTGGTACGGCCGCACCCCGAAGTTCACCGCCCCGTGCGGGCCGCCGTGTCGCGTCACGTAGTCGCTGAAGCGGGCCACGGCGACCGCGTCCGACCCGCCGGCGCGGGCGTACCCCAGGATTAGCCACGTCCCCGTCCGCAGGCACGGCTCCATCCGCGAGGGACTCGGCGGCAGCGCGTCGATCGTCACCGTCGGCAGGTGGTCGCGGCTCGGCACGAGGCCCACCCGGACGCGGACTTGCGGCGGCCGCGGCAGCCAGCACAGCTCGCGGACGTGGCTGCGGCCGTCCGTCACGTACACCTCCCGGACCGGCGCGCGCCGCCACAGTTCTTCGGCGTTGTACTTGAAGTAGTTGGTCGTCGCCTTGACGATCGACACGAACCCCCGCTCGAACCGCACGGACCCGCCGCCCGGCCAGAACTGGAACGGCTCCATCCACGCCGCCTTGTTCCGCGCGAACAGCACCCGCTCCCGGCGGACGCACTCCTTGTACCGCGGCACGGTCTTCGGCAGGCCGGCCCGCTCGATCTGGACGCGGATGTACTCCGCCCGGTCCTCCTGGCCGTGCTCCTCCAGCCAGTCGGCGTACACCAACCGCGGCACGTCGTCGTCCGGGGCGGCGAGTACGCCCGCGAACAGCGCTTCTTCGTCCGTCATTCGTGAGACTTCCCAACCATGTGGGAAAGCATACACTGCCCGCGTTCCGATTCCAGTTGGAGTGACCCCCGATGACGGTTTCCTGGCGCGGCGTGTTCCCGGCCGTGTGTACGCAATTCCACCCGGACCAGTCCCTGAACGTCCCCGGCACGCTCAAGCACATGGACGCGATGCTCGCGGCCGGCGTCCACGGGTTCGTGATGCTCGGCAGCGTCGGCGAGAACACGACGCTCGAGCCGGCCGAGAAGCGGGAGTTCCTGAAGGCGGCGATCGACCACGTCGGGAAGAAGGTCCCGATGTTGACCGGCGTGGCCGAGTACACGACGGCCCAGGCGTGCCGGTGGGCGGCGGACGCCGCGAAGTTGGGGGCGGACGGCCTGATGGTGCTGCCGCCGATGGTGTACAAGAGCGACCCGCGGGAGACGGTCGCGCACTTCCGGGCCGTGGCGAAGGCGACCGACCTGCCGATCATGGTTTACAACAACCCGCCGGCGTACAAGGTGGACATCACGCCGGAGATGTTCGTCGAGATGGCGGACGAGCCGAAATTCGCGTGCATCAAGGAAAGCAGCGACAACCCGCGGCGAATCACGGACATCATCAACCTGACCGGCGACCGGTACGTGATCTTCGCCGGCGTCGATGACTTGTTCCTCGAGTGCGTGATGCTCGGCGCGGTCGGGTGGGTCAGCGGGCTGGTGAACGCGTTCCCGGCCGAGAACCGGCTGATCTGGGACCTGGTGCAGGCCGGGAAGTGGGCCGAGGCGAGGGCCGCGTACCGGTGGTACACGCCGCTGCTGCACCTGGACACGCACATGAAGCTGGTGCAGTACATCAAGCTGGCGAGCGCCGAGTGCGGGTACGGCAGCGAGTTGTGCCGCGCCCCGCGGCTGCCCCTCGTCGGCGAGGAGCGGGAGCAGGTGCTCGGCATCATCCGCAAGGCCATCGCGACGCGACCGAAGACGAGGTAACCCCGGTTAGCGTGCGACCCGTCGGGTCGCACGCTAACCAATTCTCAGCGAGAACCGCCATGTCCGCCACGTGCATGAAATGCGGGTCGGAGAAGCTCATGCCCTTCGTCGGGGTGCTGGACCAGGGGCAGTACTCGGACGGCCAGCTCAAGGCGTGCATCGGGTACACCAACCCGGACGCGTGGATATTCAAGGGGCCGATCTTCGCCACCCTCCAGGCCACCATCTGCGGCGAGTGCGGGTTCACCGAACTGTCCGTCGGCAACCCGGCCGAGCTGTACGAGAAATTTCTCGCCTACCAGGAAAAGATCGGCGACCCGGCGGACTGAGGACCTCCCATGCCCACGCGATTCCCGCTCGCGGCGCTGCTTCTCGCCGCGTCCCCGCTGTTTGCCGCGGACTGGCCGCAGTTCCGCGGGCCGGGCGGCCTCGGCGTCACCGCCGAGAAGGCCCCCACGACCTGGAGCGGCACGGACAACCTCGCGTGGAAGGCCGCGCTGCCGGGGCCGGGCACGTCCAGCCCGGTCGTCGTCGGGTCGCGAATCTTCCTCACCTGCTACACCGGGTACAACGTCCCCGGCCAGCCGCGCGGCGAGCAGGACCAGTTGAAGTTGCACGTCCTTTGCTACAACCGCGACGACGGCACGCCGGCCTGGACGAAGGACGTGGCCCCGAAGCTGCCGGAGCAGGAGAAGATTCGCGACGACCACGGCTACGCCTCCGGCACGCCGGCCGTCGATTCGGAGCGGGTGTACGTTTTCTTCGGCAAGTCCGGCGTGATCGCGTTCACCCACGCCGGCGAGCAACTCTGGCGGGCGGACGTCGGGTCCAACCTCAACGGCTGGGGGTCGGCCACGTCGCCGGTGCTGTTCGGCGACCTCGTCATCGTGAACGCGAGCGTCGAAAGCGACAGCCTCGTCGCGTTGAACAAGAAGACCGGCGAGGAAGTCTGGCGAACGAAGGGGATTCGCGAGTCGTGGAGCACGCCGATCCTGCACGAGGTCGGTGGGAAGACGGAACTGGTCGTCGCGATCTTCGGCAAGCTCCTCGGCCTCGACCCGGCGACCGGCAAGCAGCTGTGGGCGTGCGACACCGGGATCAGTTGGTACATGGTCCCCGGCCTGGTGGCGCACGACGGCGTAGTCTACTGCATCGGCGGCCGGTCCGGCGGGGCGCTGGCCGTCCGCGGCGGCGGGTCCGGCGACGTGACGGCGACGCACCGCGTGTGGACCGGCAAGAAGGGGGCGAACGTGTCGTCCCCGGTCCATCACGACGGTCACCTGTACTGGATGAACGAGGCCCAGGAGCGGGCCTACTGCGCGGACGCGAAGACGGGGGCGGTGGTGTACGAGCAGGCGGTCAACCGGGCCGGCCAGGTGTACGCCTCGCCGGTGGTGGCAGGCGGGAAGGTCTACTACCTGTCGCGAAATGGAAAGGCGTTCGTGGTGGCGGCGAAGCCGACGTTCGAGTTGCTGGCGACGAACGACTTCGGCGACCGCAGCACGTTTAACGCGAGTCCGGCCGTCGCCGGCGGGAAGCTGTTCGTGCGGTCCGACAAGTTCCTGTACTGCGTCGGGAAGTAGTCACCCGGCCGGCGGCTTGTTGATCTTGCTCGGCCCCTTGCCGACCACCTTCTCGTACTTGCCGTTGTCGCTCTTGACGTACTTCGTGAACCCCATCCGGTCGAGGTTCTTGTCGGACAGGTTCGCCTTCATGTTGTTGCCCGTCCACGCCCGCGGGGCGTTCGCCGTCGTGAACACCCGCTTCACCGGCACGCCCGTCTCCGGGTGGGCCGTCAGCGGCGGGTCGGACATCGGCTGCAACACCTCGAAGACCTCGCCGGAGTCGTCGTCGGTCACGACCTGGTAGTGGTAGATCGGCATCGTTGACCCTCATCCCGTTTAGCACGCCCTCCTCAGATAGCCGCCGGCTTGCCGGCGGGGTGTTGAGAGTGCAAAACCCCGCCGGCAAGCCGGCGGCTATCTAGAAGAGGCCGCTCGACGAATTCTACCCCTTCATCTCGGCCCGGACCTTCTCCAGCAGCGCCTTCGTCAGCTTGATGCCCTCCGGCTCGCCGGCCTTGCCGCCTTCGTACTCGATGCCGATGAACCCGGCGTACTTGTGCTTCTTCAGCACGATCTCCAGCATCTTCCGGTAGTCGGTGTGGATTTCGTCGCCCTTGTCGTTGAAGTCGTGCGACTTCGCGCTGACGCCCTTCGCGAACGGCATCAACTCGTCCACGCCCTTGTACCGGTCGTAGCCGGCCGGCTGCCCCTCGACCTTGCCGATGTTGAAGTTCCCGAAGTCCGGGAGCGTGCCGCACCGCTTGTGGTCCACCAGCTTCATGACGCCGGCCAGCCACCCGCCGTGGCTCGACAGCCCGCCGTGGTTCTCGACGATCACGTTCAGCCCGTGCTTGTCCCCTTCCTCGGACAGCTTCCGCAGCCCGTCGGCGGCGAGCTTCTGCGTCTCCTCGAACCCCTTCTTCCAGTCGCTGGCCGCGTTCACCCGGATGCTGTGGCAGCCGAGGA
>NZ_JCABYM010000003.1:0-9776 GCF_059499385.1 Limnoglobus sp.
CGCTGTGGCCGCGCACTCCGGCCCAGATCAAGACTAACAACACCACACTAGGCTTTCGGGTCTAATCCCATACATCGCCCCCCAAGGCCGCGAAAACTGCGGGCCATTCTGACGGCTTTCACCCCCCCGGCGGCGGGCTGAGCGGGATTGCCTGCGCCACCTTCGGGGCGGCGGCCGGCTGCGTCTTCGCCAGGAACTTCGCCGCGATGTCTTCCTGCAACCGCAGGATGCCGCCGAGACTCTTGCCGTGCAGCCGGGCCGACTTCGACATCACCTGGTCGAGCTGCCGCATCATCTTGTCGATCCACTTCCCCTTCACATAGGTCTCCGGCAACTCCTTCACGATCTCCTCGTCCAACAGGAAGTCCGCGAGCCGGTCGCCTTCCTCGAAGTTCTTCATCGCCGGCATGTCCAGTTCCTTCGCCCCGCGGAGGATCTTCTTCAGCGCCGACCGGCCCTCGCGGAGGACGTGCATCAGCTCGATGAAGTCGTCCTGCCCGATCTGCTCCGCCCCGGAGATCATGTTCAGCGTGACGTGCGCCCGCCCCTGGTGCATCCGGGCGGACTTGTACATCCCCTGGACGGCCATGTGGAACCGGTAGCGGTTGATGAGGTCGTAGTACAGGTCGTTGTGGACCCGGTAGGCCATCTGCACGAACACCAGGTACACCCGGCGGTCGAGCGAGTGGAACCACTCGTCGCTCTTTTCGAGCTTCCCTTCGACCTCCTTGAGCAGCCGCTTCGCCTTCCGGCCGCGGGCCGGGCCGGTGTTCGCGATCAGCGCGTCGTACTCCTCCATCAGCTCCTTACGCGTCTCGGCCCGGTCGCCGAGTTCCGTGTAGAGCTTCGTGTACACCGTCGCCAATCGCTCGTCCGGCCACGGCTCGTTCTGGATGAGTTCGTTCAGCTCGTCGAGGTCGCCGGGGTCGATGATCCGGCCGTCGTAGCTCCCCTCGTACTTGGCGTCGTAGGTCGTCTCGGCGTGCTCCTCGTCGATGAACTTCTGCACCTTCCGCGGGTCGGCCAGCTCCGTCCCCTTCGGGATGCGGCCGTACATGCGGTAGAACTTGTACGTCATCTTCTCCCGCAGGTCGGCCGGGTCGTCGAACAAGAGCCACGGCGACCGCTCGTCCATCGTCGCGGCGACGAACTCGGCCTTCACGTTCTCCTCCCGGTCGTAGTTCGACGGGTGGTAGTCCCCCTCGTCCGCCGGGTCCTCTTCCTCGTCCGGGTCGAACACCTGAACCTTCTTGCCGGCCGTCGGGCCGTCGAGCTTCGGGGCGACGCCGAGCTTCGGCTTCTTCTGCTTCTTCCGGACGATGTCGGCGGCCGCGTGCTGGTGGAAGTAGATGTCGGCCGTGTACAGCTTGTGGTCGGCGGCCTTGCGGAGTTCGCCGAACGCGAAGTTCAGGAACTCGTTGCCGTGCTTGGTGCGGAACAGCCCGTGGACGATGGCGTCGCTCCCGGCGACGCTCGCGGCCACGAGGTCCGCGTGGAACTCCCGCTCGCGGGCGATGTTGAACCGCTGGAAGCTCATCAGCTTGAAGATGCCGAGGAGCACGGACCGGACGATCCAGAGGCCGCCGCCGATGGTGAACCCGATGGCCGTGCCGATCCCGCCGGAGGTCTTCAACCAATCGACGAACGCGTCGAACCAGTCCCGGCCGGCGACGAGGTCGAGGATGATGCGGTTGACGACGTTCGTGTACGCCCCGACGAACCCGCCCTGGTTGAAGTGGCCGAACTCGTGCGCGAGGACGGCCTTGAACTCGCTGAGGTTCAGGCAGTTGATGAGGCCGAGGCCGAGGATGAGGTCCTTCTTCGGCTGCACGAACAGGTTGACGAGGCTGGTGTGCATGATGACGCCGGCGTTCACGTCGGCGGACACGAACAGCTTGTTCGGCTCCTCCGCCCCGGTCTCGTCGCAGACCCGCTCGATGAACGCGAACAGCTTCGGGTGGTCCCGCGGCTTCAGCTCGATGTACAGCTCCTTCTCGTAGAACGCGCTCTTGAAGAACCCCTTCACCAGCACCGCGAAGCAGAGGGCGAAGAAGATCGCGCCGAAGATCGGCCAGACCGGGGCGCGGGGGATGGAGATGAGCATCCAGGCCGTCATGAACCCGGTGAACATGACGAGGCTGAAGTAGATGAGCAGGAAGACGAACGAGCAGCCGAGGAGCAGCCACTCCTGGGTGACGTACTTCGACGGGTAGTCGGTGAGGTCGTCCGGCACGTCGGCCGGGGCGGGCGGGTAGGGCAGTTTCTGTTTCTCGGCCATCCGACGGGCCTCCGCGGGGTGTCCCATCAGGATAAAAGTGCGCTACCCACCAAATCAAGGGGCAACCGGCGTTTCCACGGCCCGCCAGTAGATTAGCCCCATGCACACCCCCGACTGGGCCGCCGCCCGCGAGCAGGTTCTGCTCGACCCCACGGTCACGATGCTCAACACCGGGTCGTTCGGCCCGACGCCGACACCCGTCTTCGCCGCCGCCAACGAGGTCCGCCGCCTCATGGCGATGGGGCCGACGAACTTCTTCGTCCGCACCCTGCCGCCGCTACTGTGGGACGCCCGCGTCAAGACGGCGCACTTCCTCGGCACGCGGCCGGAGCGGTTCGTCTTCACGACAAACGTGTCGGCGGCGATCAACCTCGTGGCGGCCGGGATTGGCCTAAACGCGCCGGGCGAAGTCCTGATGACCGACCACGAATACGGGTCGATGGTCTGGTGCTGGGAACGCGCCGCGGCCCGGCAGGGGTTGGAGGTGAAGACGTTCCCGCTGCCGACGATGCCGCGCGACCCCGGCGAGGTCGTGGACGCCGCGGTGAATGCGTTGACACCGCGGACGAAGGTGCTGTTCTTTAGCCACGCCCTGTCGCCGACCGGAATGGTGCTGCCGGCGAAGGAACTCGTCGCCGAGGCGCGGAAGCGGGGCATCCTGACGGTCGTGGACGGGGCGCACGCCCCGGCGATGGTGGACCTGAACATCGACGACATCGGCGCGGACTATTACGCCGGGAACTGCCACAAGTGGCTGCTCGCGCCGGTGGGCTGCGGGTTCGTGGCCGTCCGCGACTGGGACCGGCACGTCGAGCCGCTGCACGTGAGTTGGGGGTACAAGCCGGACGCCTACCCCATCGGCGAACACGGGGCCGCGGCCGGGCCGGACGCGCCCGACGCCTTCGGCAGCACGCAACGGACGCGGTTCCTCGAATTTGAAGGAACGAAGGACGTGTGCCCGTGGCTGGCGGCCCCGGCCGCGATCGCGTTCCAGGAAGCGCTCGGCTGGCAGGCGATCCGCGACCGGCACGCGGAGTTGGCCGCGTACTCCCGCGGCGTCTTCGACCGACTCGGGTTGAAGCTGGCGACCCCGGCCGACCGCCGAATGAGCGGCGCGATGACGGCGTGCGATCTGCCCCGCGGCGTGAACGTCCCGGAACTGCGGGCGAAACTGTGGGAGCAGCGGATCGAGGTTCCGCTGAACGAGCGGCCGGACCGCGTGCTGTTGCGGATCAGCCACCACTTCTACACGACGGAAGCGGAGATCGACCGGCTGGCGGAAGTGTTGCCGGGGCTGTTGTAAGTTTTCAGGCCAACGGCCTGGGAGCGCTCAGCCCAGGGCAACGCCCTGGGCGCGGGGACGCGGAGGCGCGTGCGTGTCCGCGAGGGCCTTGTCGCAGGCTTTCAGCCTGCCGGGTGGTTGCGGTCCCTACCCAGGGCGGCGGGCCTGCGGCCCTTGCCCTGGGCTGAGCGCTCCCACCCCTTCGGGGTGAAAACCGTCAACGGCGGTCGCTACGGTCGTTTAGTCGTCCACCGAGAAGTACACCGCCGGGCCGCACACGCCGGGGAGCTTCCCGAGCGCCGCGGCCGCCGCCCGGAAGCGGCCCGTCTCCGCCACGTGCGTCATGATGACCAGCGGCACGATCTGCTCCGGATGATCTTCCAGCGCCTCGTGCTGGATCACGGACGCGATGCTGATCCGCTCGTTCGCCAGGCCGCGGCACACGTCCGCCAGTACGCCCGGCTCGTCCCGCACCAGCGCCCGCAGGTAGAACTTTGATCGCACCTTCTCCGATGGCGCGGTCGTAAACCCCTTGTCCCCGCTCCAGAGCTTCGCCGCCGCGAACGTCTTCTGCGCCCGGCCGACGCCGATGTCGATGACGTCGGCGACCACGGACGACGCCGTCGGCATCATCCCTGCCCCCGGCCCCTGGTAGAGCGTCTCGCCGACCACGTCGCCGGTCACGAGGACGGCGTTGAACGCCCCGCGGACCTGCGCCAGCGGGTCGGTGTGCCGCAGCAGCACCGGGGCGACGTGCAGCGCCACCGTGCTGCCGCTGACCCACGCCTCCGCGAGCAGCTTGATCGTGTACCCCAGCTCGTCCGCGAACCGGGTGTCCATCGC
Source organism: Limnoglobus sp. (assembly GCF_059499385.1). Classification (NCBI taxonomy): domain Bacteria; kingdom Pseudomonadati; phylum Planctomycetota; class Planctomycetia; order Gemmatales; family Gemmataceae; genus Limnoglobus; species Limnoglobus sp. The sequence continues at coordinate 4,404 of NZ_JCABYM010000003.1, forward strand.
GTCGATGTTGGCGATCCCCTGCTTCTCGATGTCGCTCGGCTTCGCCGTCACGCCGAACGCGATCTGCGCGAGCACCGCGAGCTTGTGGGCGGCGTCCGACCCGTCCACGTCGAGCGTCGGGTCGGCCTCGGCGTAGCCGAGCCGCTGGGCTTCCTTGAGCGCGTCGGCGTAGCTGTCGCCGTGGTCGGCCATGCTGGACAGGATGAAGTTCGACGTGCCGTTGAGGATGCCCTGGATGCCGGTGACCTGGTTGGCCGCGAGGCTCTCGCCGAGGGCGCGGATGATCGGGATGCCGCCGGCGACGGCCGCCTCGAAGCAGACGACCCGCTCGGCCCGCCGGGCGGCATCGAACAGTTCCAGCCCGTGCTCGGCGAGCAGTGCCTTGTTCGCGGTGACGACGTGCTTGCCGCCCGCGAGCGCCGCGAGCACAACCTGCTTCGCGACCGTCGTGCCGCCGATCAACTCGACGACGACCTGCACGCCGGGGTCCGCGACGGCTGCCTGCCAGTCGGTCGTGACGGGGAGGGTGATGTCGCGGGCCTTCGCCGGGTCGCGGGCGACGATTCGCTTGATCTGAACGGGTCGGCCGCCGGTGCGGGCGGTGATCCGGTCGGCGTGATCCGTGAGGATTTTGGCGACGCCCGTACCGACCGTGCCGCAGCCGACGAGCGCGATGCCGAGCGGGTCCGCCATTGCCGTGTGCCCTCCTGGTGATGCGAGTCAGTTTTACGGCACGCGGCCGTTCGGTGAAGGGGTGAACGGGTGAGGGGGTGAACGGTTGAAAATGGCCAAGCCACGGGCGATGTTTTTTGTCACCCCTTCACCCGTTCACCCCTTCACCCGTTCATCTTCAAGTCATCTCCGCGCCCTTCCACGCGGCGTCGCGGGTCCGCCACAGGTACCACGACGCCACCGTCCGGTACGGCCGCCACGGTTCGGCGATCTCCTCCATCCGCGCCGCCGTCGGCAACTCGGCCAGCCCGTACAGGTCCCGGAACGCGAGCTTGATGCCGAGGTCGCCGACCGGCAGCACGTCGAGGCGGGCGAAGCCGAACATGAGCAGCATGTCCGCCGACCACGGGCCGAGGCCTTTGATCTGCGTCACCGCGGCGCGGAACGGCTCGTCTTCCAAGTCGGGCAGCGACTTGAGGAACGCGCGGTCGGCGGTGACGTGGTCGAGAATCGCGACGACGGCCCGGTACTTGCCGCCGGAGAACCCGCACGCCCGGAAGTCGGCCTCCGTCAGCTTCCGCAGCTTCGCGACGGTGAACGGCTCCTTCACCTTCGCCGCGAGCCGGTCGTAGATGGACGCGGCCGCCTTCGTCGAGATTTGCTGCGAGATGACGCACCGCACGAGCAGCCGCAGCGGGTCGTCCGGCTTCGGCTCGAGCAGGCACTTGCCGGCGCGTTGGATGACGGCCTTCAACACCGGGTCGCGCCGCGACAGGTGGCGGCGGGCCTTTTGGTAGGTTTCGTTCATAATGAATAAGTGTACACAAAATGCGATGCGATGGCAGTCATATAGCCGCCGGCTTGCCGGCGGGGTTCTGCGCGCTCAAAAGCCCCGCCGGCAAGCCGGCGGCTATATACGGGATTTCGCCCGTCGGCGGACGGCGCGGATTTGCAACGCGATAAGGCCGACGGCGATCGTGCCGAAGACGGCCGCGAACGCGATCAGGCTGGTCCGGCTCAGGCCGATGTCCTCGAGCGTCGCCTCCTTCTTCGGCTTCTCCGGCGAGAGCAGCGACTGTTCCTCGGGCGGGGCCGGCAGCGCGGCGACGGCCCGGCGGACGGCTTCCCGGTGGGCCATCAGCACCCGGCGGTTCGAGAACGACCGGCTCCACGCGCAGTCGTCGAACAGCACCTCGGCCTCCCGCAACCGCCCGTCGGCGGCGTACAGCTCCGCGAGCAGCCAGAGCAACTGCGTGTCGGTCGGCGACCAGAGTAACAGTTGCTGCACGACCGCGATGGCGTCCGCCGGCAGCTTCGCCTTCTCCGCGGCGGCCAGCTTGCCCGGCTCGTACTGCCCGGCGTCGTTGACGAACTTCGCGTCGAACAGCGGCAGCACGTCCTCGGCCTCCGGTGACACGCGGCGCTCGGCCTGTTGCTGGTGGGCCTTCAGCCATCGCGGGTAGAACTCCTTCTCGACCCGCTGCAGCCACTTCCGCTGGTCCGCGGACGCGCCGGGCAGGTCCGCGGGGAAGTCGGCGTCGAGCCACGCGGACGAGTGCTTGCGGACGGCGTCGGCCCAGTCGCCGCGCACGGCGTAGACGTGCGCGAGGTTCGCCAGCACGCGGAAGTCGAGCACCCGGTCGCGGGTCCGCGGCTCCAACAGGTTGAGCGCGTCGTCGAGTCTGCCGAGGCGAATCAGGTCGGCGGCGCGGTCGGCCGGCGGCTGTTGCGTCTGGAGGCGGGCGAGCACGGCATCGCGCTCCGAGCTCTTCTTGTCGCTGTTCAGGATGAGTTCGTACTTCGTGAGTTCCTGCTTGAACCGGCCGCTCTTGTCCGGGTTGAACGAGAGTTCCCCGACCGTGCCGTCGGGCTTCACGGCGAACGGGCACGGCTCGGCGGACGAGTAAACGCCGGCCGACGCAGGAACGGCGAGGAGTAGGAGCGCGAGGATCGACGGCCGCATGACGGGGTTCCGAGTGGGGCGGTCATTTTATCCGGTGAACTGCCGGGCGATGTCCACGCCGACGAGCGCCGACCACGCGGCGAGCAGCCGCCGGTACGCCGGGCCGGGCCAGGGGAACGTTCGCGTGCCGCGGCCGTCGGTCCACGCCCGCACCCCGGCGACGCCGAACCCGGTCCCGCAGAGCAGCAACTCGGCCGCGCCGTCGAACGCGCCTTCCCGCACGGGCATTCCCAACCCGGCCGCGAGTTCGCCCAGCACCTTCAAGCTGATGCTCTCCTGTACGAACCCGGCGGGCGGGAGGAGCAGCGCGCCGTCCGGCGCGACGGCGGCGACGCCGCCGACGGCCGTGTCCGGCACGCCGCCGTTCAGCACGACGGCCACGGTTCCCGACGGCACGCGGTTCTCGGCGACGTGCCAGTGCAGGCGGCTGCGGTGCTTCACCGCCGGCGGAAGGAGGTCGTCCGGCGCGACCGATTGCGTCCCGGCGACGGCGAGCGCGACGCCGTGCGTGAAGAACGGCCGGTACCGCTCGACGCGGATCGGGTAGGTGGTCATCGCGAGCGTCGGCGGCCCGCCCGGCGGCCCCGGCGTCGCGGCCGTGACGAGGTGCAGGTCGTGCGTCGCCCGGTTGTGCGCGAGCAGTTCCTCGGCGATCCGCGTCAGCTCGGCATCGTGGGGAACGAGCGGGACGAAGCACCGCCCGCAGTCGCGGCGGAGGCGGGCGAGGTGGTCCGGCCAGCGGAAGAGCTGGCCGCCGTAGGTGCGGGCGTTATCGACGACGGTGGCCCCGGCCGTGAACCCGGCGTCCGCGAGTGACAACATGGTGTCAGTCGCGGGCAGGAACCGGCCGTTGAGGTACGCGAGCGGGGGCATGGTCACGCTGCCGCGGCCGGGCGGTCCGGTTGGACGATGTGTGTCAGGATGCCGAGGATTTTATCCGTCTGGGAGATGAGGTACTCGTTCAAGTCGATGGTCAATTCGTTCCCGCTCAGCTTGAGGAATCGCCACAAGCTCCCGGTCGTCACGAGGCCGTAGAGGGGGTCGATCGGCTTGTTCGCGTGCGCGTTGAACCGCCGCATCCCGACCATGCCGGCGACGCACTGGCCCAGACCGCCGGGGATGCTGTCCCGCTTCGCCTCGACCAGGAATACGACGGGCGCGCGGAGTTGCGGCAGTTGGTTGGACCGGCCAATGATGAAGTCCACGTACCCGGACAGCCCCGCCTCCTCGTCCGCGGAAAACTCGATCCCGGCGAACAAACTAATCCGCCCGTTGTACCGGTTCCAAAAGTCCGCCAGGACCGGGCCGACCATCCAGGTCGAGCGGGACGCCTCGCTGTGGGCGGTCGTCGCCAAGCGGACGTTACCCGGCAAGCTCGCGGCTAGCGCGGCCGAGGGCGCGACCGGCGGGACGTCGGGAAACAGGTCGGCGACGGACCGCTCGATCAAGCCCAAGTCGTCGATCACGTCCGGGTACTTGAAATCGCTGAACGCCATGGTCCGCTCTCCGCACGGGTCGGCGGTATTGTATCACGCCGCCCGTTTCGCCCGCGCCCCTTCGCCGAGCAGCTCGTCGAGTAAGTCGAGCGTCCGCCCCGTCGCGCCCTGTTGCTCTCGGACGAGTTGCCGGGCGGCGGCCCCCATCGCCGTTCGCGCGGTTTCGTCGTCGAGCAGTCGCGTGAACGCCGGGACGAGATCGCCCGCGTCCTTGACCATGACCGCGCCGCCGGCCTCGACCAGCCGGCGGGCGGCGTCGCGGAAGTTCCAGACGTGCGGGCCGAACGCCGTCGGCACGCCGTACCCGGCCGGCTCGATCATGCTCTGCCCGCCCCGCTTCCCGTCCAACGTCCCGCCGACGTACCCAACGTCCGCCAGGCCCCAGGCCGCGCCGAGTTCGCCCACCGTGTCCAGCAGCACCACCGGCGGCGGGGGCATCAGCGGCTCCACGATCCGGCTCCGCCGCGCGAACGGCAGGCCGGACTGATCGAGGATCGCCGTCACTTCCGCGAACCGGTCCGGGTGGCGCGGCACGAGCAGCAGGTGCAGTTGCGGGAACCGGTCGCGGAGTTCGCGGAACGCGGCGAGGACGAGCGCCTCCTCCGGCGCGTGCGTGCTGCCGGCGACGAGTAGCCGCGGCACGTTTAGCAGCCGCTTCAACTCGCGGCCCTTCGGCGTGTCGCGGTTGCCGACCGCGCCGTCGTACTTCACGGACCCGGTCACGCGGACGGCCCCCACGCCGAGTTGCCGGAAGCGACTTGCGTAATCCTCGGACTGCACGCCGATGGCGCGGACGTGGCGGAACAGCAGCCGGCGCGCGGCCCCGGCGACGCGGCTGAAACGCGAGAAGCTGCGGGGACTCATCCGCGCGTTGATGACGGCCACCGGGACGGCGCGGTCGCTCGCGGCGGCGAGGAAGTTCGGCCAGAGTTCCGCCTCGGCGAGCACGATCAGATTCGGCCGGATCGTGTCGAGGGCGGTCGCGACGGCCCACGAGAAGTCGAACGGCCACGCGACCACGGTGCAGTCCGCGAACCGCGACCGTGCCTCGGCGAGGCCGGTGTCGGTCGTCGAAGAGACGACGCAGGTGGCGTGCGGGTGGCGTTTCCGGAACGCGGCGACGACGGTGGCGAGCAGGTGAATTTCGCCGACGCTGACGCCGTGGAACCAGACGACGGGGCCGGCCCGGTTTTGGTTTTGTTCCCTCCCCCCTTGGGGGGGAGGGTTAGGGAGGGGGGTGAG
>NZ_JCABYM010000004.1:0-9475 GCF_059499385.1 Limnoglobus sp.
AGGGAGGAAGCTCACCCCCCTCCCTAACCCTCCCCCCCAAGGGGGGAGGGAACAAGGCCAAAACCTCGAACCGCCTCCGGCGATCGGGGGTGAGCGCGTGAGGGATGCGTTCCTGAACATCGACGGCCTCATCAAGACGTACCCGCCCGCCACCGGGAAGGGGCAGCCGGTCGTCGTCGTGGACGGGTTCGACCTGGCAGTCGAGGAGGGGGAGTTCGTCACCCTCATCGGCCACTCCGGGTGCGGCAAGTCCACGGTCCTCATGATCCTCGCCGGGCTGAACAAGCAGACTGAGGGGGTCATCACGCTCGGCGGCAACACGCTCAGCGGGCCGGGCCTCGACCGGGGCATCGTGTTCCAGTCGCCGTGCCTGCTGCCGTGGATGACGGCGCTCGAGAACGTGATGCTCTCGGTCGATCAGTCGAAGCCGGACTGGCCGAAGAACAAACGCCGCGAGCACGCGGTCAAGTACCTCACGCTCGTCGGCCTCGCGGACGCCACGCACAAGAAGCCGGCGGAGTTGTCGCAGGGAATGCGGCAGCGGGTCGGCATCGCGCGGGCGTTCGCCCTCACGCCGAAGCTGCTGCTCCTCGACGAGCCGTTCGGCATGTTGGACTCGCTCACCCGGATCGAACTCCAGCAGGTGTTGCTCGACCTGTGGACGCAGGAGCGGATGACGGCCGTGATGGTCACGCACGACATCGACGAGGCTATCTTCATGGCCGACCGCGTCGTGATGATGACGAACGGCCCGCGGGCCAAGATCGGCGACATCGTCCCCGTGCCGTTCGCCCGGCCGCGGAACCGAAGTGAGTTGCTGGAAAGCAACGAGTTCTACGACCTCCGCGAGCGGCTGGTCGGGTTCCTCGAAGACGCGCACCACCCCCAACCGGCCGGGGTCTGAGGGGCGAACGGCACGGCGTAAGCGTGCCGGTGTGGGGCAAGGTGGAATACCGGCACGCTTACGCCGTGCCGTTCGCCGGGATAGCCATGATTCAACTCAACACGATTCCCGACACGCCCGTGACCCGACGGAAGCTCGTCATCATCGGCAACGGCATGGCCGGGGCGCGGATGGCCGAGGACGTCATCGCCGCCGACCCGAACCACGACTTCGACATCGTGATGTTCGGCGACGAGCCGTATGGGAACTACAACCGCATCCTGCTGTCGAACGTGCTAAACGGCAGCCAGGACGCGAAGGAAATCTTCCTCAACCCGCTCGCGTGGTACGAGGAGAACAACGTCACGCTGCACGCCGGCAAGAAGGTCACGAAGATCGACCGCGAGAAGAAGGTCGTCTACGCCGACGGCGTGGAGGAGAGCTACGACGTTCTGATTTTCGCGACCGGGTCGCGGCCGTTCGTGCCACCGATCCCGGGGACGACGCTGCATGGCGTATTCGTGTTCCGCACGATCGACGACTGCCGGAACATCGCCGACTACGCGAAGGGGTGCAAGAACGCCGTCGTCATCGGCGGCGGGCTGCTCGGCCTCGAAGCGGCGAAAGGGCTGATGACGCACAACGTCTCGGTCACGGTCGTCGAGATGGCCCCGTGGCTGATGAGCGTGCAGCTCGACGAGGCGGGCGGGAAAGTCCTTCAAGAGACGATCGCGAAGATGGGCATCACCGCCCTCGTCGCGCACGGGACGAAGGAGTTGCTCGGCCACACGCACGTCACCGGCGTGAAGTTCGCCGACGGCAAGGAAGTGCCCGCGGACATGGTCGTGATCTCCGCCGGGATTCGGCCGAACAAGGAGCTCGCCGCGGAGTGCGGTCTCGCGTGCGACCGAGCAATCCTCGTTGACGACACGATGCAAACGAGCGACCCGAGCGTCTTCGGCGTCGGCGAGTGCGTCCAGCACCGCGGCATGGTCTACGGCCTCGTCGCCCCGATCTGGGAACAGACGAAGGCCCTCGCCGAGCGCCTGACCGGCAAGACCCCGGACGCCCGCTACGTGGGCTCGAAGCTCGCGACGAAGCTCAAGGTCATGGGCGTCGAACTCGCCAGCATGGGCCGCATCGGCGACCTGAAGCCGACGGACGAGGTCGTGACGTTCGCCGAACCCGGCCGCCAAGTCTACTGGAAGGCCATCCTCCGCGACGGCAAGGTGTCCGCCGCGTGCCTGCTCGGCGACCTCGAACCGGCCGACCAACTCGTCGAATACTTCATGCAGGAAAAACCCGCCCCGGCCCGGCGGCTGGAGCTGTTCTTCGGCAGCGGCACGAAGACGCAAGGCTCCGAGTTCAGCCTCGCGGACATGCCGGACAACAAGCAAATTTGCGATTGCAACGGCGTCTGCAAGGGCACGATCGTTCAGGCGATCAAGAATGGAAAGACGACGGTTCCGGCGGTCGGCAAGGCGACGCGGGCCGGGACCGGCTGCGGCAGTTGCAAGAAGATGATCAAGTCGCTGATCGAGGCGGTCAACGGCGAGGTGAAGGCCGACCCGAGCGAGAGCTGGTACGTCCCGGCCGTGCCCATGGACAAGCCGACGCTCGTGGCCGAGGTCAAGCGGCGTGAACTCAAGAGCGTGTCGGCCGTGCTACGGGAGTTGGCCACCGGTGAGGACGAAAAGAGCAAGAACGGCCTCGCGTCGATGCTCGCGAGCATCTGGGGCAAGGAGTACATCGACGAGCGGGACGCCCGGTACATCAACGACCGCGTCCACGCCAACATCCAGAACGACGGCACGTTCAGCGTCATCCCGCGGATGTACGGCGGCGTCACGTCGGCCGACGACCTCATCAAGATCGGCGAGGTCGCGAAGAAGTACAACGTGCGGATGGTCAAGGTCACCGGCGGCCAGCGGATCGACCTCTTGGGCATCAAGAAGGACGACCTGCCGAGGGTGTGGGCCGACCTGGGGATGCCCAGCGGGTACGCGTACACGAAGGCCCTCCGCACGGTGAAGACGTGCGTGGGCAGCGAGTTCTGCCGGTACGGGACGAACGACAGCACGGCCCTCGGCATCGCGCTGGAGAAGAAGTACCAGGGGTTCGAGTTCCCGGCGAAGGTGAAGCTCGGCGTCAGCGGTTGCCCGCGGAACTGCGCGGAGAGCACGGTGAAGGACGTGGGCGTCGTCGCCACCGAGGGCGGCGAGTGGGAGGTCCTCGTCGGCGGGGCGGCCGGGGCGCACGTCCGCAAGACGGACGTGCTCTGCCGGGTGAAGACGCAAGAGGAAGCGATTCAGGTCATCGGCCGGTTCCTGATCTACTACCGGGACAACGCGAAGTGGATCGAGCGGACCTACGACTTCGTGCCGCGGATCGGCATCGAGAAGCTGCGGGAGATCATCGTCAACGACTCACTCGGCCTCAACGCGGGCCTGGACGCGGAGGTCGAGAAGACGATGGCCGCCTACGTGGACCCGTGGCTGGAGCGGGACAAGCCGGTGTACGCCGGCCAGTTCGACGACGTGAAGAAGATTCCGCTGCCGATGGCGTGAGGACCCCATGACCCAAACGATGACCCGCCTGCCGCTCTGCACCATCGACGAGATTCCGGTCGGCCTCGGCCGCGGGTTCGCGGTCGGGGACAAGCCGATCGCCGTGTTCCGCAGCCGGGCCGGGGCCGTGTTCGCCGTGGACGGCGTCTGCCCGCACAAGGGCGGGCCGCTCGCCGACGGGATGCTCGCCGGCGACCAGGTCGTCTGCCCGTACCACGCGTTCAAGTTCAACCGCGGCACCGGCGAGTGCGACCAGCCCGGCGTGTGCGCCATCGCCACGTACCCGGTCGAGGTCGTGGACGGCCAAGTCTTCGTGGGCGTTTCGTAGAAGGGCCGCGCATGGAACTCGCGGTCCGCACGCACTGCCCGTACTGCGCCTACCAGTGCGGCATCCGCATGGGCGAGGGGGCGGAATCCGTCTCCGGCGACCCGCACTTCCCGGTCAACAACGGCGAGCTGTGCATCAAGGGGTGGTCCGCCGCCGGGCTGCTACGCCACCCGGACCGGCTCACGACGCCGCTCGTCCGCGACCGCCGGTCCGACCCGTTCCGCGAAGCGTCCTGGGACGAGGCGCTCGATCGAATCGCCGACGCCTTTCGCAAGACCCGCGAGCGGTACGGCCCGGACGCGAACGCGATGTTCGGGTCCGGCGCGCTGACGAACGAGAAAGTCTACCTGCTGGGCAAGTTCGCCCGACTCGCGCTCGGGACGGCGAACATCGACTACAACGGCCGGTTTTGCATGTCCTCCGCGGCCGCCGGGAACAACCGGGCGTTCGGCGTGGACCGCGGGATGCCGTTCCCGGTGCAGGACATCGCGCACGCGGAGGTGATCGTCCTCGTCGGGTCGAACTGCGCGGACACCCTACCGCCGATCATGCAGTGGTTTCAGAAGCAGAAGGCGAACGGTGGCCGGGTCATCGTCATCGACCCGCGGCGGACCGCGACCGCCCGCGCCGCCGACCTGCACCTCGCCGCCACGCCCGGCACGGATCTGACGCTCGCCAACGGGCTGCTCTACCTCGCCATCGAGGAGGGCTTGTTGAACCGCGAGTACATCGCGTCGCGAACGACCGGGTTCGAGGCGGTCCGAGCGGCGGTGCTGAACGACCACCCGGCCCGCGTCGAGCGGATCACCGGCGTCGGCGAGTCCTTGCTGCGGCAGGCCGTCCGGTGGATGGCGGCGGCGAAGTCGTGCATGGTCCTCACCGGCCGCGGGGCGGAGCAGCACAGCAAGGGCGTGGACACCGTCTCGGCGTGGATCAACCTGGCGCTCGCGCTCGGGCTGCCGGGAAAACTCTACAGCGGCTTCGGCACGCTGACCGGGCAGGGGAACGGGCAGGGCGGCCGCGAGCACGGGCAGAAGGCGGACCAGCTGCCGGGCTACCGGCTGATCGAGAACCCGGCCCACCGCGCGGCGCTCGCGAAGGTCTGGGGCGTGCCTGCGGATAGTTTGCCGCGCAAGGGGAAGAGTGCGGCGGAACTGATCGACGCTTTGGGCGAAAGCCCAGGCACGGCCGTGCCTGGGCTTTCGGCCGTCCGCACGCTCTTCGTCATGGGGTCGAACCTCGTCGTCGCCTGCCCGGACATGAACCGCACCGTCGCGCGGCTGAAAGCGACCGACTTCCTCGCCGTCTCCGATGCGTTCCTGAACGAAACCTCGAACCTCGCGGACGTGGTGCTGCCCGTCTACCAGTGGGCCGAGGAAGACGGCACGATGACGAACTTCGAAGGCCGCGTCCTCCGCCGGCGGCGGACGGCCCTCGCCCCCACCGGCGTCCGCGGCGACCTCGACATCCTCCGCGACCTCGCCGAACGGCTCGGCTGTCTGCACCAGTTCGATTTTCACTCCGCCCGCGAGGTGTTCGACGAGTTCCGCCGCGCCACCGCCGGCGGCCCGGCCGATTACATCGGCATCACCTACGAGAAGATCGACGCCCAGGACGGTGTCTTCTGGCCGTGCGTTTCGGAGGACGACCCCGGCACGCCGCGGCTGTTCGCCGACCGCTTCTTCCATTCGGACGGCAAGGCCCGGTTCGTCCCGGTCGAGCACCGGCCGGGCGGCGACGCGGTCGATGCGGCGTACCCGTACCTGTTCACCACGGGGCGGTACAAGGAGCACTACAACTCCGGCGTCCAGACCCGGCGGATCGCGGAACTCACGAAGGCGAAGCCGCGGCCGCTCGTGCAACTGCACCCGACGCTCGCCCGCCGACACGGGATCGCGGCCGGGAACCTCGTCACCCTGGAGAGCCGCCGCGGGCGGGCCGAGTTCCGCGCCGACGTGACGGCCGACATCCGCCCGGACACGCTGTTCGCCCCGTTCCACTGGGCCGACAAGGAGGGGGCGAACGCCCTCATCGGGTTCTTCCTCGACCCGACCAGCCGGATGCCGGAGTTCAAGCTCGCGGCCGTCCGCGTCGTCCACGTTTCCAAGAGTGTGCCATGAAGAAGCGTCTCGCGATCATCGGCAACGGCATGGCCGCGGGGCGGCTGCTCGACGAGTTGTTCCGCCGCACCGCCGGCACGCAGTTCGACGTGAGCGTGTTCGGCGAGGAGAAGCACGGCTGCTACAACCGCATCCTCGTCGGCCGCGTCCTCGCCGGCGGGTCGCCGAGCGAGATTATGTTGAAGCCGTCCGGCTGGTACGCCGACCGCGGGGTGACGTACCACGAGGGGACACTCGTGTCGAAGCTCGACGGCGTCGCCCGCACGCTGACGACGACCGACGGCGCGGACCACAAGTACGACGTGGCCGTGATCGCCACCGGGTCGGCCGCGTTCGTGCCGCCGATGGACGGGCTGCGGAAAGAAGACGACACGCCGAAGGCGGGCGTGTTCCTGTTCCGCACGATCGACGACTGCGACCGGATGCGGGCGTTCGCGAAACCGCCGGCGTCGGTCGTCGTCCTCGGCGGCGGGCTGCTCGGCCTAGAAGCCGCGAAGGCGCTCTCGGACATGGGGCTGCACGTTACCGTCGTCCACCGCGCCGATTGGCTCATGAACTTGCAAGTCGATCGCTTCGGCGGGGAAATCCTGCGGCGGGGGATCGAGAACCTCGGCATCTTCGTCCGCACCGGGCAGACCGCCACCGGCGTCGTCGGCGACGACCGGGTTCACGGCGTCGTGCTGAAAACCGGGGAAGTGATACCCGCGGACATGCTCGTCATCGCCGCCGGCATCCGCCCGCGGACGGAGCTGGCGAAGGCGTCCGGCATCCCGGTCAAGCACGGCGTCGTCGTCAACGACCTGCTCGCCACGGCCGTCCCCGGCGTGTACGCCGTCGGCGAGGTCGCGGAACACAACGGGTGCGTCTACGGCATCGTCCCGCCGATCTGGGAGCAGTGCGAGGTGCTCGCCGACGTACTCACCGGCGCGAACCCGACGGCCCGCTACCGCGGGTCGAAGCTGTACACGAAGTTGAAAGTGGCGGGCGTCGATGTCGCGAGCATGGGCGTCATCGACGCCGAGCGCGATTCGGACGAGGTCCTTCAAGTGATGGAGGATCGCCGCGGCATCTACCGGAAGATGATCGTCCGCGACGGGAGGCTGATCGGCGCGATCTGCGTCGGCGACGGCGAGGCGGCCCCCAGCCTCGCGCGGTGGTTCGACCGCGGCGACTCGCTCCCGCCGAACCGCCTCGACATCCTCTGTAGCGGGGACGTGTCGGTCGCGGCCGCCGACCCGGAAATCTGCAACTGCCACCACGTCTGCGAGTCGGCGCTGGTCGGCGCGATCAAGGACGGCTGCACGACGTTGCCGATGCTCGCCGAAACCACGAAGGCCGGCACCGGCTGCGGCTCCTGCCGCGGGCAGCTCGCGAACTTGATTTTGAAGCACGCCAAGACAACGAGCACGGCATGACGTGCCGCGCTTTCACGCTCACCTGCTCTGAAATCATGTTCACTGCCATTCCGGCAGGCTCCACCGCCACCGCCGCCACCGCCACGGGGGTACCCCCGTGGCGGTGACGCACGCGCGTGCCCGGAATCGGGCAGCCGTGCCTTTGATGTTTGCTAACTCTGTTTCCACTTCCTCTCGCCGGTCCAACCGGTTGGGCCGGTCTTGCCGGTTATGACGCCGGTTCGGTTCGCACGACAATTCGGATAATCGAACTTCGATGTCCGGAATCGTCCCGCCGACCCCGTTCTCCGATAAGTCCAGCAGGAACCCGGTCTTTCGCCGAACCCGGATTCACTGCATTCCTCTCAACAGTGCCACGGCCGGCCGGACTCAAGGAGTGAGTCGTCATGCACGGATTGCGTCGTTTCTTCCCCCGCACGCTCGCCGCCGCCGTCGCGGCCGTCGGCGTCCAGTCGGCCGCGGCCCAGGCCCCGGTCGAGCGGGTCGTGCCCGCCCAGCGCGACGATCTGCCTGCGATCGTCGAGGCCCCGATCCCGACCGCGGCCCCGGCCGTCCCGGACGCGGCCGCGTGTGCCGCGTCCGGCGGCGGCGGGTGCGATTCCTGCGGCGGCGGGTTCGACTTCAAGAAGGTCCCGCCGGTCCGCCCGCTCACCCGCACGGGCATGTTCGCCATCCCGCCGAGCGGCAAGGGGGCGTACAACCTGCTCGCCCACGTCCGCGGGCAAGAGACGGACGGCCCGCCGAAGTTCGGCTACCCGCCGTTCGCGCTCATGCAGTTCAGCTTCTTCGACGCCGACTTCCGCTACCTCGACGACCCGAAGACGCCGCCGCAGGACGCCCTCGACCGGCTGAAGCGGGTCCGCCTCGGGGACGACTGGCTGCTCGCCGTCGGCGGGCAGGTCTGGAACCGCTACCACGGCGAGTACAACAGCCGGCTCACCCAGCGGGACAACACGTACAACCTGTTCCGCGCCCGCGTGTTCACCGACCTCTGGTACCGGGACCAGTTCCGGCTGTTCGCGGAGCTGAACTCCACGCACGTCGCGTCCCAGGACCTGCCGCCGCTGCCGATCGACGAGTCCGGGCCGGACATCCAGAACCTGTTCGTGGACGTGAAACTCGGCGAGGTCCGGAACGCCCCGGTCTACCTCCGGGCCGGGCGGCAGGAACTGCTCCTCGGGTCGCAGCGGCTCGTCTCCCCGCTCGACTGGGGGAACACCCGGCGGACGTTCCAGGGCCTCCGGCTGCTCCGCACCGGGGAGAAGTTCGACTTCGACGCGTTCGTCCTCCAGCCGGTCGTCCCGAACGCGAACCGGCTGGACAGCGGGGACAACAACCAGTTGTTCGCCGGGGCGTACGCCACGTACCGGCCGAAGAAGGGGCAGGCGGCGGACCTGTACTACTTCCTGCTGGACAACACGAACCGGACGGTGCAGCAAGGGATCGCCCGGAACCCGTCCACCGTCCACACGATCGGCGGCCGGTACTACGGCGACCGGGACGCGGGCGAGTGCCACAAGCTGCTGTGGGACGCGGAGGCGGCCGTCCAGTTCGGCGAGCGGGGCCGGCAGGACGTGATCGCCGGGATGATCTCGACCGGGCTGGGGGTGAACTGGAAGAAGGCCCCGCTGAACCCGACGTTCTGGGTGTACTACGACTACGCCAGCGGGGACGACTCGCCGAACGCCGGCGACCACTTCACGACGTTCAACCAACTCTTCCCGTTCGGCCACTTCTACATGGGGTGGACGGACCTGATCGGCCGGCAGAACGTCCACGACGTGAACTGCGCCCTGTACCTGTACCCGACGAAGTGGCTGACGGTGTGGACGCAGTACCACAACTTCTGGCTGGATAACGTCCGGGACGGGCTGTACAACGTGGCCGGCAACGCCGTCCGCCGCGACCCGACCGGCCGGGCGTCCCCGTTCCTGGGGCACGAGGTGGACCTCATCACGAACTTCCACCTGTCGAAGCGGACGGACCTGCTGTTCAGCTACGCCCACCTGTTCGGCGGCGGGTTCCTCCGGGACACGGCCGGCCCGAACGCGGCGGTGAACGCCAGCGTCCTGACCTGCCTGTTCAGCGTGCGGTATTGAGCCGCGAGCGGCGTGGGGACCCCCGCGGGGGGGGCGGGGGGGGGGGGGGCGGCCCGCCCCCCC
>NZ_JCABYM010000005.1:0-9376 GCF_059499385.1 Limnoglobus sp.
GGTATAACGGCGCGGCCGTATTTTTTCTTTACCCCCGCCCGTTGCGAATTTTCCCCGGGGGTTTGGGGGCGGGGCCGCCGCCGGGGGGGCGCCGGGCCGCCACGACTCGGACTCGATTCGGGCCGCCGATTCTTTCGATACCACCCGGCGGGATCGTTCCCCCGTGAGGGTTGGGAATGTCGAAGATTCGCTTGGCCGTGATCGCCACACCCCGGTCCGGGAACACCTGGCTCCGGATGCTACTGGGCCGGTTCTACAACATCCCGACGGTGGCCGTCCACGAACTGACCGAGGCCGTCTGGGCCGGGCTGCCGGAGGAGGTCGTCCTCCAAATCCACTGGCGGCGGGAGCCGGAATTCATGGCCCGGCTGGAGCGGGAGGGGTTCCGCGTCGTCACGCTGGCCCGCCACCCGCTGGACGTGCTCATCTCGATCCTCCACGTCGTCGTTTACGACGTGGAGTCCGAGGGCTGGCTGCTGAGCGACCAGGGGAACGAGCGGTCGATCTGGGCGGCGACGCCGCGGAGCCGGACGTTCATCGACTACTGCCGGAGTTCGCGGGCGCACGCGCTGCTGGGCGTGACGTGCGACCACTGGGGGCAGCCCGGCGTGCTGTCGCTCAAGTACGAGGACCTCGTGGCCGACCCGCCGGCGGTGCTGGCGGCCGTGGAGGACGCGGTCGGCCCGCGGCGGGTCGCCGACCTGGAACCGATCCTGAACGACCTGTCGATCGGTAACCTCCGGAAGACGACGTTGAACAACCACTTCTGGAAGGGCAAGCCGGGCCTGTGGCGGGAGCTGATCCCGGCGGCGGAGGCGGCCGAGATCGCCGACGGGCTGCGGCCGGTGCTGGACCGGCTCGGGTACGCCGTCGATCCCGACCCGGCCACGGACGCGGGGTCGGCCGACCGCGCCTGGAACCGGTACGCCGGCGAGGAGATGGGCCGGACGATCCGCCGGAACGCGGACGAGTACCGGAAGCAAATCACCGCCGTCCAGGAGGCGGTCAACCGGCTGTCGGCCGACAACCGAACGCTGCTCGGCCACGCCGACATGCAGGACGGCCGCATCCGCGAGTTGCACGACCAGGAGCGCGTCCTGACCGGGAAGTGCGAGGCGTTCCTTCAAACCCAGGCCGCCCACGTCGAGCGGCTCTGCCGGCAGGAGGCGGCGCTGGCCGAGGCCGGTCGCGAGGTACTCGACGCCCGGCGGGAGGCGGACCGGTGGCGGGCCGCGTCGGAGGCGATGCGGTCCGAGGCCGAGCGGTCGGACGCCGCCCGCCGCCGGGCCGAGGACGTTGCCGCCGGCTTGACGGCGGAGGTGCAGCGGTTCCGGCGGCTCCAGGGGTTCTCGCTCCGACTGGCCGAGCGGTCGCAGCGGTGGCGGGACCGGTTGCCGTGGCTGTTCCGGCCGGCGAAGGCGGTCGCCGCCCTCCTCCGCGGCCGGGCGGCGCGGGCGTGACGCCCGCCGGCTACTTCTTCTCTTCCTTCGTCATCGTCCAGAGGAAGTAGCCATTCTCGGCCGTGGACTCGAACTTCTTCGGCCGGTCCTTGTCGTCCTTGTGGTAGCAGAGCTTCAGCGTCTTGCCGTCGAACGCGATGATGCCGCTGGCCTTGTTCCCCTTCAGGTCTTCCGGGGACTGGATTTCCAGGTCGATCTGCACCGGCGACTTGTCCACGTCCAGCTTGTAGGCGAATTCAAACGTCTGCTCTGGCTTCTCGCCCTCGATCTTGAAGATGTCCTTTGAAACGGTCACGAACTGCCCCTTGAGGCGGTCCGGGTCGGCCTTCTCGCCGTCCTTGACGCCCTCGATGTTCACGTACTTGCCGAGGAGGTTGTCCTTGTCGAACTTCTCGGCCTTCTTGTCCTCGGCCCCGACGGCCGCGATGAGAACGAACGACGCGACGAACGACAGGGTGCGAACGGGGGACATGATCGGCTCCTAACGGGAAGAGATGTCGGCGGCCGGGAGCGGCCGCCGCCGGGAGAATTGTATCGAACGGTCAGGCCGTGCCGTTCCGCTCGGCGACCGGTGTTGCCCCTTGCTTCAGCACGGTCACCGCCGCGCCAGTCGCGCGGACGTGGTGGACGAGGTGCTTCGACAGCACGCACCGGTAGACCACGTCGTCGCCGCGGTACTCCTGCCGGTAAATCTCGGCGTGCGCGTTCAGGTACGCGATCGCCTTGCCGTTCGCCGCCGCCGCCACGACCTCCGCGTCCACGAAGTCGTGCGTCAACATCTCGATCACCGTCTCCGTCAGATGGTCGATCCCCTCGCCGGTCAGCCCGCTCACCGCGACCGCCTTCGGGTGGTGCTTCTCCAGCACGTCGAGCAGCGTCCGGTCGGTCAGCTTGTCCACCTTGTTCAGCACCAACAGCGTCGGGTTCTTGTCGCAGTCGAGTTCCTTCAACACGGCGGTCACCGCCTGGACGTGCTGCTCGGCCTGCGGGTTGCTCGCGTCCACGACGTGGAGCAACAGCTTCGCCTGCCGGGCCTCCTCCAGCGTCGCCTTGAAGCTCGCGACGAGGTGGTGCGGCAGGTCGCGGATGAACCCGACCGTGTCGGACAGGAGAATCTTGCCGAAGTCCTTGACGTGCCACTGCCGGGTGCGGGTGTCGAGCGTCGAGAAGAGTTGGTTCTTCACCAGCACGTCGGACTTCGTCAGCGTGTTCATGAGCTGCGACTTGCCGGCGTTGGTGTACCCGACGAGCGAGACGGTGAACTCCTCCCGGCGGCTCTTGACCTCCCGCTCCTTGCGGCCCTGCACCTCGGCGATTTTGTCCTTGAGGTCTGCGATCCGCTTGCCGGCGAGCCGGCGGTCCTCTTCGAGCTGGGTCTCGCCCGGCCCCCGGAGGCCGATGCCGCCGCCCTTCTGCCGCGACAAGTGCGTCCACATGTTCTTCAGCCGCGGCAGCGAGTATTCGAGCTGCGCCAACTCGACCTGCAACCGGGATTCGAGCGTTTGCGCGCGGGTGGCGAAGATGTCGAGGATGAGTTCGCTGCGGTCCAACACCTTAACGCCGAGGGCTTTTTCCAAGTTGCGCCCTTGCGCCGGGTAGAGGTCGTTGTCGAACACGACGACGTCCGCGTCGGCGGCCTCGACGAGTTCCTTCAACTCCGTGACCTTGCCGGACCCGATGTACGTGGCGAGGTGGATTTCGTGCCGCTTCTGGGTGAGTTCGCCGACGACCCGCGCCCCGGCGGCTTCCGTCAGGCCGCGGATCTCGTCGCACGGGTCGGCCTCCGTGGCCCAGGGCCGGCCCGGCAGCGCGACGGACACGAGGACGGCCTTCTCGGCCTCGACGGAGAACTCGGTGCGGTGGCCGGTTTCAAATCCTTTGGCGATGGCAGTCAACCTCATGGCGGGAAAAGGGTGCGCCTGGAATTGTACGCGGTTCATGCCGGGTAGGGACACCCGAAACGCGGCCGGGTTCGGCGGGAAGAAGAGTTAACCACGAAACACACGAAAGGCACGAAATGAAAACCCGGTCTTGGGTCTTTTTTCGTGCCTTTCGTCTGTTTCGTGGTTAACTCGGATTTAGTCCGCGCGGAACTTGTTGTGGCAGTTCAGGCACGAGGCGTCGAGCTTCGTCGCGCTCGTCTTGATCTTCGCGAGGTCGGCCCCCTTGCCCTTCGCCGCCTCGGTCGCCACCTCCAGGGCAAACTTCTTCATGTCCTTCGTGTAGTCGTCCCACGCCTTCTTGTTCGCCCCGGTCGCCTTGTCGTTGGGCATGTGCAGCGTCAGGTCGGCGAGCAGGGCCGTCCGCGCCCCGATCAATTCGGCCGCGGGCAGGTTGCTGACGCCGTTCTTCTTGATCGCCTGGATGTCCTTCTCGAGGTTCATGCCGCCGCCGGCGGCACTGCCGAACAGGTCCATCGCCTCGTGCAGTTCCAGCTTCGTGTCGGCGATGATCTTCTCCGCGCCGAGCGGCTTCGTGCTGGCCCCGGCGGCCGGCTTGATGTCCTTGAGCGCCGCGGCCGCGTCCGCCACCGTCGCGGCCATCTTCGACTTCGCCGCGATCTTCAGGGCCTCGTCCCGGAGCGTGGCCATCTTCGCCGCGTCCTTGCCGCCGAGTTGGTCCTCGGCGTACAGGGCGAGCAGCACGGCCGTGGACTTCACCCGGCCGCCGACCTTCTTCGTCTTCGACAGTTCGATCAGCTTGTTCAGGTGTGTAACGTCGGCCTCGATCGTCTTGCCGCTGAGGTCGGCGGAGAGCGTCGGGTCGGCCGCGGTCACGAACGCGGTCAGGCAGGCGACGGCGGCCGCGCCGAGTAGGCGGAGTTTCAGGGAGCGCACGGAGAACCTCCTGGAGCAACGGGGAGACTAGTATCGGGGCGGCCGGCGGACGCCGGCCGCGGCGTGGTCTGCGGGGTATTATCGCGTCCGGTTCGTGAGAAGACGAGAGGGGCGGACCGGCCGGCCGGAGAAAATTGTCACACCCCGTGCCTTTGCAGTTCCTTCGCCGGGTCGTTAGCCAACGAAGATGCCGGCGGAGAAAACGTCAAAGCCGTTCAGTTCGTAAGCCGGGGAAGGCGTGGAACTCGTAGCAAGCGTTCCGCCGAAGAACGCCTTGACCCGCCGACCTTCGGCAGTCGGGACCGCGAACCGGTTGGGTGCGTACGAGACGACCAAGTCGGCCACCGCGTCGTCGTTCAAATTCTTGACGGCGAGTCGCGTACCGAGCCGTGCGTCCGGCGTGTCGGTGAAGAAACTGAGGAACGGTGTCGATGAAGTCGATTGTAACAAGTCGGCGGCACGGAAGGCAACGACCCGCGGGCCGCCTCCCGCCCCGGCCCCGACGATGACGTCCGCTCGGCCGTCGCCGTCGAGGTCGCCGAGAGCGACGTTTACGCCGCCGCGGAAGGTGGGTTCAAACGCCGACACGTCGTCGAAAAGGCGGCTGGGCTCGCTGCTGGCGATGGTCCGGCCGTCGAACACGGACACCCGCGAGCCGCCGGTACCGACCCCGAAGGCGAGGTCGCCGCGGCCGTCGCCGTTCACGTCCCCGACCGCGACCGTGCCGCCGCCCCGGAAGGTGGTGTCCGCGAGAGCGAAGAAGTCGGCGAGTGGCGAGAGCGTGCGACCGTCGTAAACCCGGACCCTGGGGCCACCCCCGCGGCCGGCAGTTATGACGACTTCGGCTAGACCGTCGCCGGTAATGTCACCGGCTGCAACGAACGCACCGCCGGTAAACGTCCCCTCGAAGGGGCGGAACGGAACTTGGAGGGAGGACCCTTGGGTGTTAACGGCATAAACTTCAACGGGTCTTCCCGGCCCCGTCGCCATCACGTAATCGTCTTGTGCGTCGCCGGTAATATCCGCGGTCGCCACCCGGACACCGCCGGTATCGAGGCCGAACGCGGCCTGACTGCTCAAGATCGTGCCGTCCGCGGCCCGAACGTTCACGACCGATGACCCGAGATCCGCTCCCACCACGAACGTCGTCGTGCCGACGAGTAGCTGCGACCCGGCCGGGGTTGCCCGGTCTTCGAGGAGACAAATGGCGAGGCGTAGTCGCTGGCTCATGTCGTTTCTCTTGGGAGGTCTTATGGTGCTTCGGTCAGCCACGCCTTCGGGAATGACACGAACGTGATCGTCTCGTAGGCGGTCTTCTCGCCGCGCTCGTACAGGCAGCCGATGTCGCCGGTCGGCAGCACGCACAGGCACGAGTACGCGGCCGGCCCGGCGTGCAGCTCTTTCGCGTGCGGCCACGTCTTGCCGTCGTCCGTGCTGAGGCGGACGGTCATCTTCTCCCGCTTTGTGCTGGCGGGGTTCGAGAACAGGATGCCGCCGTCCGGATGCCGCAAGATGCTCGCCTGGCAGACGGGTTCGACCAGCGCGGGGTCTTCCGTCGGCTTCGAGAACGTCGCCCCGCCGTCGCGGCTGATGGAAACGAGCCGCCGGTTGTTGCCGCGGTACGTCCGCATGTTCAGCATCACCGCGCCGTCCGCGAGTTCGACGGCCTGGCACTCGTTGCAGTTCGGGCCGACCACGCCGCCGAGCTGCCACGTCGCGCCGCCGTCGTCGCTGACGATGACGTGCGACTCGCGAACGGTTCCCTTCTCGGACTTGCTGTCGCACGGGACGAGGAGGCGGCCGGACTTGAGTTGAATGCCGACGCCCGGCCCGGTAGCGTACCACGTCCATTCGGGCTTCTTCACGACCGCGGTGATCTCCGTCGGCTTCGCCCACGTCCGGCCGTCGTCGGCGCTGTGCGTGATCCAAACCGTGCGGCCCTTCTCGCTCGTGCCGGCGACGATCTTCGCTTCAGTGTCCGTGCCGACGTTGTGCGTAAGTAAAAGCCGGATCGTGCCGGTTTTCGCGTCGATGACGGGGCACGGGTTGCCGCAGGTGTTGGCCGCGTCGTCCCAGACGACTTCGAGGTGGCTCCACGTCTTGCCGCCGTCGCCGCTGCGTTTTAGCACGAGGTCGATGTCCCCGGCGTCGCCGCGGCCGGCCTTGCGGCCCTCCGCGAACGCGAGGACCGTGCCTTTCGGGGTGACGATCACCGACGGGATGCGGAACGTGTGGTAACCGTCCTGCCCGGCGGTGAAGACGGCCGTGTGCGCCGGCGGTGCGGAGAGGGCGAGGAGCAAGGAGAGAGTGAGCATGGGTTCCTCATATAGCGGTGGGCTTGCCCACCGGCGGCCGAGTCTTCGAGGCCGCACGGCGGAGCCTCCCGCGGGGGGACTATCCGTGTTGGGAGGGACGTTCTCGGGGGAGGAACGCCTCCGCGGTTTCTCGAAGACTCGAAACCGCGCGGTGGGCAAGCCCACCGCTATATGACGGAGAGCAACGTTTTCGCGGCAACTTCGGCGAACGTCGGGTCGTTGATGTGGGCGTCCACCTCCACCAACAACTCCGGCGGGTACACCCAGTTCCGCAGGCTCTGGAACAGCGCCGCGTCCGCGGCCGGGTCCCAGAACGGCTTGCCCGCCGCATCAATCGCCGACACGCCCCGCAGCGGGAGCAGCACCCGCGTCGGGCCGCCGGCGGCGCACGCCTTCTCCGCGATCTCCTTGCCGACCGCGTCCATCTCCTCGGCCGTCGTCCGCATCAGCGTCACCGTCGGGTTGTGCTGGTAGAACGTCCGCCCCTTGAACCTCTCCGACACGGTGTCCGGCGGGCCGAAGTTCACCATGTCTAGCGCGCCGACGGAAATCACCTGCGGGACCTTCCGCAGCCCGGCGGCCGTGAGCCGGTCCGTCCCCGCGGCCATGACGCCGCCGACGAGTTGGTCGGCCAGCTCCGTCGTCGTGATGTCCAGCACGCCGGCGATGAGGCCGTCGCGGATCAGCCCTTCCATCGTCCGGCCGCCGGTCCCGGTCGCGTGGAAGACCAGCACCTCGTACCCGGCCGCTTCGAGAATCTTCCGCGCCGCCTCGACGCACGGCGTCGTCACGCCGAACATCGTCGCCGCGATCACCGGCTTCGATTCTTCATGTCGGATTTCGGATTTCGGATTTCGGATTTGCATCCCCGCCATCGCGTCGGCGGCGTTCGCCAGCACCATCCGGCTGATGCGGTTCAGCCCGGAGATGTCCACGACTGAATACACCATCATCACGTCGCGGGTGCCGACGTACGGCCGCACGTCGCCGCTCGCGAGCGTGCTGACCATCACCTTCGGCACGCCGACCGGCAGTTCCCGCATCGCGGCCGTCGCGATCGTCGTCCCCGCCGACCCGCCCAGGCCGAGGACGCCAGTGATTTTCTTCTGCTGGAACAGGTCCGCCGCGAGCTTCGCCACGCCCTTTGCCGCGAGCGTGACTGCCTGTCCGCGGTCGCCGGCCGCCTTCACGACTGCCCACGACGTTCCCGCGGCGCGGAAGACTTCGTCTCGCGGAACGTCCGGCGGGAACGCCGGGTCGCCGATCACGCCGGCGTCCAGCACGAGCGTCGGCACGCCGGCCGCGGCCAGCCGGTCGCGGACGAACGCGACTTCCGTTCCCTTCGTGTCGAGAGTTCCGACAAGCAGTACGGCCATTTCCGACCCCCGACCCGGCCCGCGTTCGATTCGCGTGCTATGTTACGCGCCAGCAGCCCCGGTTCCAGTTCCGCCACGGGTGTCCCATGTCCACGCGCAAGACCATCCTCGTCCACGGCCTCCTGACGGCGGGCGTGCTCGCCGTGGTCGGGTACATGTTCGCCCAGATCGCGGGCATGTGGGTCACGTCGCAAACGCCCGTCCGGTCCGGCGGCGAGAACGTCGCGGCCGGGAGTGCGATCTCGACCGCCCTCGAATCGCGGCTGCCGTTCACAATGGCCGCGATGGGGTTCGTCCTCGTCGCGATGGGGGAGGGGTTGCGGTCCCTGTGGCGGAAGCCGAAGCTCGAAGACGACGGCCGGGTGAAGTACGACGCGACGGCCGAGGCCGAGACGCAGCGGATGCTGAAGGACCAGGCCGCGCAGCCGACGCTCGGCGTGCCGGTCTGCTACGACGGCCGCGGGTCGGTGTACGTCGAGCCGGTGCAGCTCGGCGAGTCGAGCGAGTTGCCGAAGTAACCCCTGGGACCGCGGGCGTCCCGCCCGCCACGGCCTCAGCCGCGTAAGACAGGTTTCCTTGACATGGAGGTTGGCGGGCGGGACGCCCGCGGTCCCAGGGTCGAATTCATATCCTGTCGGCATGATCCCACGCGACGAAATCCTCGCCCGCCTCCGCAACCAGGTTCTCGCCGGCAAGCCGATCGTCGGCGGCGGCGCGGGCACCGGCCTGTCCGCCAAGTGCGGCGAACTCGGCGGCCTCGACCTCATCATCATCTACAACTCCGGCCGGTTCCGCATGGCCGGCCGCGGGTCGCTGTCCGGCATGATGCCCTACGGCGACGCGAACCAGATCGTCATGGACATGGCCCGCGAGGTGTTGCCCGTCGTGGAGAACACGCCGGTCCTCGCCGGCGTCTGCGGGACCGACCCGTTCCGGATCATGAAGCGGTTCCTCCTGGACGTTCGCGACGCCGGGTTCAGCGGCGTGCAGAACTTCCCCACGGTCGGGTTGATCGACGGCACGTTCCGCGTCAACCTCGAAGAGACGGGCATGGGGTTCGACAAGGAAGTCGAGATGATCGCGGCCGCCCACGACCTCGGGCTGTTGACGTGCCCCTACGTGTTCACGGAGCGGGAGGCCGAGCAGATGGCCGCGGCCGGGGCGGACGTGCTGATCCCGCACATGGGGCTGACGACGAAGGGGACCATCGGCGCGAAGACGGCCCTGACGCTGGAGGAGAGCGCGAAGCGGGTGCAGGCGATCTGCGACGCGGCGAAGCGGGTGAACCCGGAGGTGTTCGTCCTCTGCCACGGCGGCCCGATCTCTGAGCCGGCGGACGTGGCGAAGGCGCGGCACTTCTACGGTCAGCTGCTCGGCCTGACGGAAAT
>NZ_JCABYM010000006.1:0-147807 GCF_059499385.1 Limnoglobus sp.
ACTCGCCATGGCCTTCATCACACTCAATAAGCTGTTATGAAACAGCCTCTAGGGACTGAATCCAGCGAGTATGAGATGATCCCGTTCCACCGCAACTCGACCGCCCCGCGCCACGGCGCGGGGTTCACCTGACTGGCCGGCCGCTAACCGCATCGGCGTGACCGACTGTTCCGCGTTCGACATCCCTACATTCCCGACGTGTCACGGATCGACACCGACCCGGCAGGCGGCCGTTTTCGTTTTGTCGTGGCCAACCATGCCCGATTCCGTGACGTTCGTTGAAGACGAGGACGCCGATTCCCGGCCGCTCCGCGAGCTGCTGCGGATCGCCGGCGGGGCGTGCTTCGACTGCGCCGCGAAGTATTCCGCGCGGGAATGCGTCTTCAGCATCGCGCTCGGGTTCAAGGCGGCCGCTCGGTGCTTATCGTGCCTGACGCGGCGACTCGGCCGGAACGAGGCGGAGCTGCGGGAGCAGCTCGACGGGTACGTCGCCCGGCAGGAGTGCTACCGCCGGGCGTGGCGGGTGGCGGAACAGATGGACGACAACCCCGCGACGGACGCCGCCCCGATGGAGGCGTGGGACGCCGGCGACCTGGCCTGCGGGGAACTCGTCCTCGCCCTGCGGAACCGGCTGACCGCCCTGCCGCCGGGGGCACTGTTCACCCTCCGCGCGACCGACCCGGCCGCGCCGGAAGACCTGCCGGCGTGGTGCCGGCTGTGCGGGCACACGCTCGTGTCCGCGGACCATCCCGAATACGTGATTCGCCGAAAGGACGGATGACATGCCCGGCAAGTTCTGCGTCAGTCTGACCGCCGCGAAGGACAACGCGGACAGGGCGACGGTCGCGTTCGTCGTGGCGAACGCGGCTGTGGCGTCCGACAAAGAGACCGTCGTGTTCCTCAGCACCGAGGGCGTGCGGCTGGCCGTGAAGGGGTATGCCGACGACATCGCCGAGGAGGGGTTCGCGAAGCTCGCGGACCTGATGGCGAACTTCGCCGCGGCCGGCGGGACGATCTACGTCTGCTCGCCGTGCTTCAAGCGGCGGAAGCTCGACGACACGACCCTCATTCCCGGCGCGGTGATCGTGGGCGGGGCGAAGCTGGTCGAGTTCATGGGCGACGGCTGCCCGAGCGTCTCGTACTGAGGTGGCCATGCTCCGAACCTGCGTCCTGTTCGTCCTAATCGCGTGCGTCGGCTGCGGAAGCGGCCGGCCGCAGGCGGACATCGACCGCGGCAAGGACGCGCTCGTCGCGGCCCTCGACAACTGGAAGAACAACGAGCCGCCGGCGAAGCTGAGCGGCGTGCAGTTCGGCGAGGACCTGCGGAAGACGCACGACCTGACGGACTACGCCGTCGGCCCGGCGAACGCGACCGATCCGAAATTCCTTCAGTTCACCGTGTCGCTGAAGCTGAAGGACAAGAAGGGCAAACCGAGCGAGCGAGAAGTGGTGTACTCGGTGGAACTTTCGACCCCCGTGCGGGTTTTGCACGACCCTTACTTCTGACGCCGATGGACTGGACCCGCGAGCACGAGTTCGAGCCGACCGCCCGTTTCGACGGCGGCGACCTGGATTGCGGCAACGGCCTGTTGCTGCTGATCCGCAAGCACATCGACCCGCTGGAGCCGGGACAGTTGTTGGAGATTCGCTCGACGGACACTTCGGTCGAGGAAGACCTGCCCGCGTGGTGCCGGCTGACGGGTAACGCGCTGGTGTCCCGAACGAAGGCCGCGAACGTGCGGAGCTACCTGATCCGCAAGGCCGGCTCCCGAACTTCCGAAGTGTTGATCGAACGCCCGAAGCCGACCGAGTACCGAGTACCGAGTACCGAGTACCGAGTACCGAGTACCCGGTTCCCCGTCATGGGCGTCGGCAGCTGGCCGCGGCCGCGGTGGCTGCTACGGGCGCTACACGACCGGCTCGAAGGGCGGCTCTCGGAGGACGAGTTCCAGGCGACGGCCGACGACGCCGTCCGGCTGGCAATCGCGGCCCAGGAGCGGGCCGGCGTCGATGTCGTGACCGACGGCGAGCAGCGACGGGACAACTACGCCAGCTTCGTCGGCTCGCGGCTGGAGAACTGCCAGCTCATACCGGTGACGGACCTGTTGCCCTACGTGGACGACCCGGCGAAGTTCGCGGAGGAACTGCGGGCGCTCGACGTACCGGCGGAACAGGTGCGCCACCCGGCCGTCTTCGGGAAGCTCCGTCGCACGCGGCCGCTCGCCGTTCACGAATTGCACGCGGCCCGGCGGTTCACGACGAGGCCGATCAAGGTCGCGCTGCCGGGGCCGTACCTGCTGACGCGGACGATGTGGCTGGAGTGCGTTTCCGACAAGGCGTACCCGAGCCGCGAGGAACTGGCGGACGACATCGTGACGGCGCTCCGCGAGGAGGCGGCCGAATTGCTCGCGGCCGGGGCCGCGGTCGTGCAGTTCGACGAGCCCGTCCTCACGGAAGTCGTGTTCGCGCGGCCGGCGGTCGGGCGGTCGTTCATGTGCGGGGCGCTCGGCGAGAAGCGGCCCGTCGCGGAGGAACTGGAGTTCGCAGGAAGTTTGATCCGCCGCGTGCTCGACGGCCTGCCGTGGGACCGCCTCGCGCTGCACGTCTGCCGCGGGAACTGGTCGCGGGACGAGGCCGTTGCCCTGACCGGGCCGTACACGCCGCTCGTGCCGCTGTTCCAGACGCTGCCGGTCGGCACGTTCTTCCTGGAAATGGCGACGCCGCGGGCCGGGGAACTCGAACGGCTCGCGGAACTGAAACACGCCCGCATCGGCGTCGGCGTCGTGAACCAGAAGCTCGACCGCGTGGAGGCGGTCGGGGAGATCGAGGCGAAGGCGGACGCGGCCGTGCGGCTGTTCGGCCCGGACCGCGTCGGGCTGAACCCGGACTGCGGGTTCGCCACCTTCGCCGACAGCCCGCTCGCGTCGGCCGAAGTCGCCGAGGCGAAGCTCGCCGCCGTCGTGGCGGCCGCCCAACGGTTGCGGACCCGGTACGGGGTGGGGTAAATCCCCGGCGCGTGTCGTCGGGGTGCGGCGGTCGTCGCCCGCCCCCTCGGGTCCGATTCTTGTCCCCTTATGGAGAACGTCATGCGGACGATTCGACCGCCGCACCGCCGCGGCTTCACGCTCATCGAGCTGCTCGTCGTCATCGCCATCATCGCGATCCTGATCGGATTGCTCCTGCCGGCCGTGCAGAAGGTCCGCGACGCCGCGGCCCGCACCACGTCGAAGAACAACATGAAGCAACTGGGGTTGGCCATGCACAACCTCCACGACACGAACGGCAAGCTCCCGCCGATGTTCGGCGGGTACGGCAACGGCGGCGTGCAGGGCACGCTTTTCTTCCACATGCTGCCGCACCTGGAGCAGTCGAACGTCTACACCCTCGGCGCGGACGCCGCGCGGTCGCAGGTCGTCAAGACGTTCCTCGCGCCGAACGACACGACCGTCGGCGACGGCACGTTCACCCTCAACGCCAGCTACTCCGGGACCTCGACCGGCCTCGGGCAAGGCAGCTGGGTCGCCAGCGGCGCGGCCGCGTCGCCCTACGCGGGGAGCGTCTTCAACCCGGCGAACACGACCTGGGCGGTGAGCAGCTACGGCGCGAACTGGCAGTTCTTCGGCGACACGGCCCAGGCGTTCAACAAGGCGTCGGACGGGCTGTCGAAGACGACGTTCTTCGCCGAGAAGTACGCGAAGACCTACCGCCCGGCCGGGACGCCGCGGTGGGGCGCGAGCCTATGGGGGTACGGCGTCCTGCCGCCGGCCGGCAACTACCGGACCACCGGGATCACGCCGCCGGAACACAACTACGCGAGCGGGTTGTGGAGCCGGTTCGGGTTCGTGAACCTCGCCGGGACCGGCCCGTGGGACGGCGACACGGCCGAGTTGTGGCAGTGTGCGTGCCACAAGAAGCCGGAGTTCGGCCCGCCGGTGGACAACGTCCACCCGCTGAAGTGCCAGGGGTTCGGGCAGGTCATTAACGTGACGATGGGCGACGGGTCGGTGATTTCGCTGAACTCGTCGATCACGGACTTCAGCTTCGTGACCGCGAACACCCCGGACAAGGGCGACATCGCGAACGACCCGCAGCTGCCGTAACCAACAACGAAACTATATAGCCGCCGGCTTGCCGGCGGGGTTTAGCGATTCCCAAAACCCCACCGGCAAGCCGGCGGCTATGTAGTTTGTCACTTCGCCAGCGAGTAGCAGATCAGCTTCTCGTCGTTCCGCACGAAGACGCACTTGTCCGCGAATGCCGGGTGCATCCACACGACCTTCCGGCCGCGGGCCATCGCGTTCGTCGGGTCGATCAGGTGCGCGCGGCTCAGTTCCTCGTAGCCCTTCTCGCTCAGCTTCGCGAAGATCAAGTCGCCCTGCTCGTTGAACAGGACCCACCTGTCGCCCTGCTTCACGATGAACGCATGGCCCCACCGCTCGCTCGCCGGGACCGGCTCCGGGCTGGCCGCCACCGCCGGGGCGGTCCGCGCGCCGCGGGTGGCTTGCATCGTCATCCACTTCCGCTCGCCGGTCGCCGTCACGATGCACCGCAGTTCGCCGTGGCTGCAGACGCCGTAGGTGTAATCGCCCTCCACCCACGGGGTACACATGATCGTGCTGAGGTCGCGGGTCTGGTTCGGCATCTCACCCTTCGCCGTGCTCTTCCAGACGACGCTCGCGGAATCGGCGGCCACCTTCACCAGCATCGACCCGTGGTAGAACGAGGAGATGAACAGGCCGTCCTCGCCGACCTTCCGCGGCATCGGCACGGTCAGCGACGACTTCGACTCGAACGGCACGCTCCAGATCCGCTTCCCGGTCGCCGGGTCGAGCGCGATCAGCGCGCGGGCGTGCCAAATCACGAGCTGCCGCTTGCCGCCAAACTCGTAGACGACCGGCGGACAGTACCCGAAGTCCCCCTCGCAGCTCTGCGACGCCCAGTTCACGCTGCCGGTCTTCTTGTCGAACGCGATCACCAGCTTGTCCGGCCCGCCGCCGACGCAGATGAGGTTGTCGCCGTCGATGAGCGGGTGGCACGCGAAGCCCCAGACGGGAACCTTCGCCCCGAAGTCGGCGACGAAGTTCTTCTTCCACAGCACGTCGCCCTTCGCCGCGTCGAGGCAGAGCAGGTCGCCCATCGCGCCGAGGACGTAGACGCGGTCGCCGTCCACCGTCGGCGTACACCGCGGCCCGGCGGCGTAGCTGATCTGGTACACGCACGGGTACTCGTGCTTCCAGAGTTGCTCGCCGGTCTTCGCGTCCAGGCAGAGGACGCGCTCGTTGCCGGTGACGCGGCTCTTGGTGTCGAACGGGTTTGACGGGTTCTTCGCGTCCGCGGCGAGGGCGCGGTCCATCACGTACAGCTTGCCGTTCGCGACGGCCGGGCCGCCGTACCCGATGCCGACCGGCTTCTCCCAAAGCTTCTTCGGCTCCGCCGGCAGCGTATCGACGATGCCGGTCTCCCGCCACTCGCCGTCCCGCTTCGACCCGAGCCACTGCGGCCAGTCGTCCGCGCGGGTCGGCCCGCCATAAAGAAGAATAAGAGCGACGACGAGCGTACGCATGGCAGTCCTCGGTTTTTGTAGGTTCTTGTAGGGCGGGTCAAGGCTTTGCGCCGACCCGCCGTGCGGTCCCAGCCGGTTCGGCGACTCTCGAACGCGGTTGCGGTCCCCGGCGGGTCGGCGCAAAGCCTTGACCCGCCCTACAAGACCAGCGAACGAGATCGGGGCGGGCGGCCGTCCGGTTGATGGTTGCGAACGATTGTCTTAGAGTGAACGGGTAAACTTGTCCGCACTCGCACGGCACTGGGCGTAAGGTGACGCATGTTTGAAGGGATTACCCGCGGCCTCTCGGATGCTTTCAAGAAACTCCGCGGCCGTGGCCGGCTGACGGCCGACAACATCCGCGACGGCCTCCGCGAGGTCCGCCGGGCGCTGCTCGAGGCCGACGTGAACCTCACGGTCGTCACCGAGTTCATCGCGAAGGTCGAGGCCAAGTCCGTCGGCCAGGACGTACTCGACCGCGTCGATCCGTCCGAGCAGATTGTCAAGATCGTCTACGAGGAACTCGTCGCCCTCATGGGGCCGGTCGATCACAAGATTCCGCAGCGCGGCGACCGCCCGGCCATCCTCATGCTCTGCGGCTTGCAAGGGTCCGGGAAAACGACGACCGCCGCGAAGCTGGCGCTCACGCTGAAGTCGATGGGCCGCAAGCCGATGCTCGCCGCCGCCGACTTGCAGCGGCCCGGGGCCGTCGAGCAGCTCCAGACGCTTGGCCAACAGATCGGCGTCCCCGTCTACAGCGAGAAGTCCACCCCGGTGGACGTGTGCAAGAACGCCGTCACCGAGGCGAAGAAGACGCTCTGCGACACGCTCATCCTGGACACCGCCGGTCGGCTGCAGATCGACGAAGAGCTGATGAACGAGTTGAAGTCGATCGACAAGCTCGTCCGCCCGGACGAGGCGTACCTCGTCGTGGACGCGATGATCGGCCAGGAGGCGGTGAACGTGTCGAAGGCGTTCAACGACGCCCTGGAACTGAACGCCGTCATCCTCACGAAGCTCGACGGCGACGCCCGCGGCGGGGCGGCCCTTTCGATCAAGCACGTCACCGGCGTGCCGATCAAGTTCGTCGGGATGGGGGAAAAGCTCGACAAGCTCGAGGAGTTCCACCCGGAGCGGATGGCCGGCCGCATCCTCGGCCAGGGCGACATGATGGGCGTGGTCGAGAAGATCGCGAACATCCAGAAGGAGATGTCCGAGGAGGACCTCAAGAAGCAGCAGGAGAAGCTGTCGAAGGGGACGTTCTCGCTCAACGACTTCCGCAAGCAGTTCGAGATGATTGCGAAGATGGGGATGAAGGACCTCATCGGCCGGATGCCGGGGATGTCCGAGATGATCCCGCCGGGCGAGGACCCGGAGGTGGCGCTGAAGCGGGTTCAGGGGATGATCGACTCGATGACGAAGAAGGAGAAGGCCGACCCGGACCTGATCGACCAGGCCCGGCGGCGGCGGATCGCCGACGGGGCGGGCGTGGAGCCGCACGAGGTGAAGCAGTTCCTGCAGCAGTTCGACCAGGTGCGGGCGCTGATGAAGCAGATGAGCGAGATGTCGATCTTCCAGAAGATGAAGATGATGACCGGCCTCGGCAAGATGGGGGCGTTCAACCCCGGCGGGATGAACATGATCAAGACGAAGGGCGACACCGGCCACCGCAAAAGCGCGAAGGAACGGGCCGAGGACCGCAAGAAGAAGAAACGGGGGCGGTAAAATCGGAACTGCCCCGCGAGTGGACTTCGCTTGCGGGGTATATTTCACCCACTTCTTCACACCACCCCGGACGATACGAACGGAACGCGGGAGTTCGTCTCGCGCCCTCGTTCCGGCGGGTGGCGATGTCGCGGTACGTGATTGTGGTCCCGTGCTTCAACGAGGCGACCCGGCTGCCGGTCGAGCGGTTCACGCACTTCGCCCGCCGACACCCGAACGCCCAGTTCCTGTTCGTCAACGACGGCAGCACCGACGACACGCGAACCGTCCTCGACGACCTCCGCCAACAGGCCCCGCGGCAGTTCGACGCGCACCACCTGCCCCGCAACCGCGGCAAGGCCGAGGCCGTGCGGCAGGGGTGCCTCGCGGCATTCGAGCGGAACGCCGACCGCGTCGGGTACTGGGACGCCGACCTCGCCACGCCGCTCGACGCAGTGCCGGAGTTCTTGCACGCCCTGGACGAGAACCCGCACTTCGAACTCGTCTGTGGGGCGCGGGTGAAGCTCATGGGCCGGGCCATCCACCGGCAGCCGGCGCGGCACTACCTCGGCCGTGTCTTCTCGACTGTCGCGTCTTTGACGCTCGGCCTCAACCTGTACGACACGCAATGCGGGGCGAAGCTGTTCCGCGCCACGCCGCGGATGAAGCTGGCGTTCGCCCGGCCGTTCCTGACGCGGTGGCTGTTCGACATCGAAATCCTCAGCCGGCTCTGCGTCCTCCACCGGCACGGCCTCGGGGCGGCGCTCGACACGCTGACGTATGAACTGCCGCTCCGCGAATGGCAGGACGTGGCCGGGTCGAAGGTGAAGGCGGGCGACTTCTTCAAGGCGTTCGCGGAGTTGGCCCACATCCGCCGGCACTACTTCCGGGCCAGGTTGCCGTTGGAAAGCGTCTTCGACCCGCACGATTTGCGGCTCGCCGTCGGGCCGGACCTGCTCGCCGTGCCTCCGCTGCCGGGCAAACGCGCGGCGTGACGCCGGGCGACAGTTCGCGATGTGAACAAGAAGACATTATACCGGTCTTGTCAACCCAGGTGGCGATTCCGCCACGGGGGGCCACCCGTGGCGGTGGCGGCGGTGGCGGTGTCGCCTGCCAACCCGGCAGGCGGCGGTACATTTTCGCCCCATCTCTGGCCGCTAAGTCGTGCCGTTCCTAGATTAGCGCATCTAAGAAAATCGCACTCTAGGCGAGGGGTTCGACCGTGGCCGTCGTGATTCGCATGAAACAAATGGGCCGGACGCACCGGCACTACTACCGGATCGTCGCCATCGACAAGCGGCAGCCGCGGGACGGCAAGGTGATCGAGGAACTCGGCACCTACGACCCGCACGTCACGGACAAGGAAAAGCGGGTCACGCTCGTCCCGTCCCGGATCAAGTACTGGCAGAGCGTCGGGGCGCTGCCGTCCGACCAGTGCCAGGTGCTGTTCACGAAGTACCTGGAAAAGTGGGAGAAGGTCGAGGCCGAGGAAGCGGCCAAGAAGACGGCGGCGGCTTCCGCCCCGGCCACCGCCGCGACCGCGGGCTAAGGTTCCGCCGTGGACGCCGCACCGCCGAAGACGGTCCGCTTCGACGTGCTGACGTTGTTTCCGGACCTGTTCGCCGGGTACACGACGCAGAGCCTGTTGAAGTTGGCGATCCAGGCCGGGCTGGTTCGGCTTCACACCTGGAATATCCGCGACTGGTCGAAGGACAAGCACAACCGGGTGGACGACCGGCCGTTCGGCGGCGGCCCCGGCATGGTGATGATGGCCGAGCCGGTCGTCGAGTGCGTCGAGGCGGTGCAGGCGAAGGATTCGCCCGGCCTTCTCGTGATGCTGACGCCGACGGGTCGGCGGTTGACGCAACGGGTCGTCGAAGAACTGGCGGCCCACCCCCGAATTCTGTTACTGTGCGGCCGGTACGAGGGGTTCGACGACCGCATCCGGCAGACGCTGCGGCCGATGGAAATCTCCGTCGGCGATTTCGTCTGCAACGGCGGGGAAGTCCCGGCGATGGTCGTGATCGACACGGTCATCCGCCTCATCCCCGGCGTCCTCGGCGACGACGAGAGCGCGAGGGACGACAGCCACAACGAACCCGGCCGGTTGGAGTTCCCGCAGTACACCCGGCCCCGCACCTTCCGCGGCCTGGACGTGCCCGAGGTGCTGCTGAGCGGGAACCATAAGGCCATCGCCGAATGGCGGGCCGAGGAATCCGAGCGACGAAGCCACGAACACCCGCCCGGCGGCGGAGAATGAGAGAGAGCCATGCAGAACCGACTCATCGCGTTGATCGAAGATAGTCAGAAGAAGTCCGACGTGCCCGACTTCCGCATCGGCGACACGGTGGACGTTCACCAGAAACTGCTCGACGGCCAGAAGGAACGCGTCCAGGTCTTCAGCGGGACCGTCATCTCCCGCAGCGGCAGCGGCGCGAAGGAGACGTTCACCGTCCGCCGCCTCGTGCAGAGCGAGGGCGTCGAGCGCATCTTCCTGGTGCATTCGCCCCGGATCGCGAAGATCGAGGTGAAGAAGGCCGGGATGGTCCGCCGGGCGAAACTGTACTACCTCCGCGACCGCGTCGGCAAGGCGACGAAGATCAAGGACGACGCGAAGCGGCAGGTGCAGATCGACAAGGCGATCAAGGCCGCGGCCGAGGCCGAGACGAAGGCCGCGCAAGAGGCCGCCGCGAAGGCGAAGACCGAGGGCGGCACGAGCAAGCGTCAGGCGAAGAAGGCCGCCGCGAAGGAAGCCGCCAAGGCCGGGAAGAAGTAATCCGCCGGTCCAGTCATGAACTCCGCACCGCCACCACCCGTCAGCTTCAGCCGCTGGCCGTGGTGGCGGCGGCTTTTCGGCGATCGTTCCGAACGCGCCGCTGCCAAGTTCCTCCGCCGGGCCGGGTTGCGGATCGTCGCCCGCAACGTCGCCGACCCGCAGGGCGAACTCGACATCATCGCGTTCGACCCGACGACGCAGGAACTCGTCATCGTCGAGGTCCGCTCGACCGCCTCCCCCTACCTGCACCGGCCGCTCGACAGCGTCAACTTCGCGAAGCAGAAGAGGCTCACCGAAGCGGCCCTCCGCTTCCTCGCCCGCAAGCGGTTGCTCGGTAACACGAACGTCCGGTTCGACGTGCTCGCGATCAGCTGGCCGCCGACCGCGCGTGAACCCGTCATCCATCACGTCCGTCATGCCTTCGAGGCCATCGGCCGCCATCAAATGTGGCAATAGAATCAGCCACAGATGAACTCAGAGAGCACGGATAAAACCAAGAATTGATTTCATTCTGATCTGTTTTCTCTGCGTTCATCTGTGGCCACTTTTCCGAGGTTTTCATGTCGAGCTTTCGTCCGGTCGATGAGCAGCTTTCGATCCTCCTCCGCGGGGCGTCGCACATCGAGCGCGAAGCCGAACTACGGCAAAAGCTCGAACGCAGTACAAAGACCGGGAAGCCGCTCCGCGTGAAGTACGGCATCGACCCGACCGGGTTCGACGTTCACCTCGGCCACACCGTCCCGCTGCGGAAGCTGCGGCAGTTCCAGGAACTCGGCCACACGGCCGTCCTCATCATCGGCACGGCCACGGCGATGGTCGGCGACCCGTCCGGCCGCGACGAGTCCCGCAAGGGACTGGACGAGGCGCAGATTGCCAAGAACGCCGAGAGCTACCTGACGCAGATCGCGAAGGTCGTGGACGTGTCGAAGGCCGAGGTCCGGCCGAACGGCGAGTGGTTCTCGAAGTGGGGCTTCGCCGAGATGCTCCGGCTGCTCGGCCGAGCGACGGTCCAACAACTCCTCGCGCGGGAGGACTTCCGCAACCGCTTCCGGGCCGAGCCGTCCGTGCCGATCTACCTGCACGAGTGCCTGTACCCGCTCCTCCAGGGCTGGGACAGCGTCGAAATCCAGGCCGACGTGGAACTCGGTGGCACGGAGCAACTGTTCAACCTGATGGTCGGCCGCGACCTCCAACAGGAGGTCGGGCAGCAACCGCAGGTCTGCCTGACGCTGCCGATTCTCCGCGGCACAGACGGCGTGAAGAAGATGGGCAAGTCCGTCGGCAACTACATCGGCGTCGGCGAACCGGCGAAGGAGCAGTTCGGCAAGACGATGCGGATTCCCGACGACCTGATGCGGGAGTGGTTCGAGTTGCTGACCGACGTGCCCGCGGACGAGGTCGCGACGATCTTGGCCGGGAAGCCGAACGAGGCGAAGAAGCGACTCGGCGGGGAGGTCGTCCGCTTCTACCACGGCGAGGCGGGCGTCGAGCAGGTGCTCGCCGAGTGGAAAAAGCAGTTTGAGGACGGCGGCGATCCGGAGCAGATTCCCGAAGTGGCGGTCGATGTCTCGCAACTCACGGATTGCCGGATGGCGGCCGTGAAGTTGATCGTCGCCGTCGGGTTCTGCAAGAGCAACAACGAGGCGCGGCAAAAGATTCGGGAGTGTGCCTTCAACTACGGACCGGACCGCGCTCGCCCGGCGGATGACAAGGCAAACGTCTCAGTGACCGACGGGCTGGTCGTGCGATTGGGTCGGAAAATCGCCCGCGTGCGGTTGCTGGCCGGGAAATGAAAAAACCGACTCGCTGGCAGCCTCTCCCTCTGCCAGCGAACCGGTCTTTTACCAACGCTAAGTATACAAGCACCCGATATGCCAAATTGGGTGATCGCATTCCGGCGATAACACAAGTCGTTGATTCCCAGCTACTTAACTTAGGTCGGAAATTCTTTGAGACGAAAGGTAGAGATCCAATCCTGGCATTTCTGCCACTTTTTCAGGCGTGGTGTGCATACGAAATAATCATCCCACCGATTCGCCGTCCTGTGCGGATGCTATTGGCCTCAAGAACTGTGAGGCGAAATCGAGCTGTCGTCGCCGTTCGGACTCTCGCGGCTCGGTCGTCAGCCGTTGAAGTTCGCGGTAGCAGTTCGACGCGACCGGTTCGGACCGGAGGAAACTCGTCCACCTCCGGCAAGTCGCCTCGACGCCGATCAGCCGGCGTAGGACGCTCACCTGCCACGGCCGCCAGTGGCGGGCCGCGTAGGTGAGGAGCGCGTGTCGCGTGATGAGCCGCAGCGGGGCGGGCACGGCCCGTTTGTGCAGCGGCCAGTGGTGCGTCACCGCCAGCGTCGGGTCGTACCAGACGGACCGGCCGACGAACCGCACGCGACGGCAGAAGTCCGCGTCCTCGTAATAGAGGAAGAATCGCTCGTCCAACCCGCCGAGGGCGTCGAAGCAGTCGGCCCGCACGAGTAGGCAGCCGCCGGTCACCCACTCGACTTGGCAGCGAACGTCGGTCGGTTTGTGGCGGCACTTCCGCCGCGAGCGGGGAAGCAGAAGCCCGCGGAGCGTCGAGAAGAACGTCGGAAAGTGCCCGGCCGACGCCTGCGGCGAGCCGTCCGAGTCGCGGAGCTGGAAGCCGACCACGCCGGTCGTCGGGTCGTGTCGCTCGGCCTTCTCGACTGCGACGAGGGCATCGTCGAGGAACCCGTCGGTGACGGTCACGTCCGGGTTCAAGAGTAGCACCCACTCGCCGGGGTCGAGCCGCACGCCGAGGTTGACGGCACGAGCGAAGCCTTCGTTGCGGGCGTTCCGTTCGACCCGGACGCCGGGGATCGCTTCTAGGTGTTCCGTTACGGCGTCGGCCGGCGAGTTGTTATCGACGATGACGATCCGGGCGTTGCCGCCGCGGGCCGCGTCCGAGCGTTGCAACTGCCGGGTCAGTCGGGCGGTGTTCTGCCACTGACAAAAGTTGACGATCACGACCGTGAGCCGAGGCCGCGCCGGGGCCTTGACCGGGGCGGCGAGTCGGGGCGCGGCTTCGAGGCGTCGATTGCCCGGCAACGGGGCCAAAGCCATGTGGGTTCCTTCCCAGCGGCACGGCGAGGTCGGTTACGGAAAGTGACGGAATATACGCGGACGGGGGAATCGACGCAACCGCAAGTCGCGGTCGGTCAGCGTTGTTGCTGCTGGCACTTCGGCGGGCCGAGGACTTCCACAAGGACGACGGCCATCGGTAGGGACTGCTTCTGGGAGAGCAGGCCGAGCAGGCCCTTGGCGAACGGCGTCGTGCCGACCGGCTGGGGCCGACGGGATACGACCGGCGAGTCCGTCGGCAGCGGCGTCGTGATGGGCGAGGGTTCCGGCGGCGTGGGAAG
The DNA here is from genome assembly GCF_059499385.1 of Limnoglobus sp. Taxonomy (NCBI): domain Bacteria; kingdom Pseudomonadati; phylum Planctomycetota; class Planctomycetia; order Gemmatales; family Gemmataceae; genus Limnoglobus; species Limnoglobus sp. Next base: position 13,402 of record NZ_JCABYM010000006.1, read on the forward strand.
CGACGGCATCGGCGGCGGGACGTTCAGGACCGTTGCCGTCGGGAGCCGGTCCACGCGGGCCGGGCTGACTGTCGGCACGGGGTCGGTCCGCTTCCGCTTCACGGGCACGACGGTCGGGACCGGCTTCCCCGGCTTCGCCTTCTGCGGTTTCTTCGGCTCCTCGCCGCCGCCCTCGGCCGACCGCTTCCGCAGCTTCTCGATCTCTTGCAGGAACCGGTCCATGTCGCTCGCCCCGGTCCGCACCCCCTCGCCGGACTGGCGGGGGCGCGTCGAACGGCGGCGCGGCGTTTGTTCCTTCTCCTGTTGGTTCTTGATCGTCTGCGCGATGGCGCTGACCACCGCGATGACGATGATGACCGTGACGACGATCCACTGCATCGGAAGATCCCCGCCTGTTCTTGTAGGGCGGGTCAAGGCTTTGCGCCGACCCGCCGCTGGCTACTGTCACCGACGGCGGGTCGGCGCAAAGCCTTGACCCGCCCTACGAATCCAGGGTCAGTTCGTCCGTCCGCTCTCGGAGTTGCCGCCGGACAGCGCCGAAATGCTGTTCCGCATCGACGTGTCAGACTGCAGGTTCCGCATGTTGTAGTAGTCCATCACGCCCATCTTCCCCTCGCGGAACGCCACCGCGATCGCCATCGGGACCTGGGCCTCGCTCTCGACGACCTTCGCCCGATACTCCTCGACGCGGGCCTTCATCTCCTGCTCGAGCGCGACGGCCGCGGCCCGCCGCTTCTCGGCCTCGGCCTGGGCGACCCGCAAGTCCGACCCGGCCTGGTCGGCGGCCAGCTTCGCCCCGATGTTCTCGCCCGGCTCCAGGTTCGCGATGTCGATGGAGACGATCTCGAACGCCGTCTGCGCGTCCAGGCCGGACTTCAGCACTTCCTCGGAAATCATGCCGGGGTTCGCGAGCACCTCCTTGTGGTCGTGCGCGGAGCCGATGGCCTTCACGATCCCCTGGCCGACGCGGGCGATGATCGTTTCCTCCGTCGCCCCGCCGACGAGCCGTTCGAGCTTCGTCCGCACCGTCACGCGGGCCTTCGCGAGCAGCTGAATGCCGTTCTTGCACACGGCGTCCAGGAACTGCTTACCCTTCGCCGGGTCCGGGCAGTCGATGACCTTCGGGTTCACGCTCGTCCGCACGGCCTCCAGCACGTCCCGGCCGGCGAGGTCGATGGCCGCGGCCGTCCGCCACGGCAGGTCGAGGCCGGCCTTGTGGGCCGCGATCACCGCGGCGGCCGTCTTCGGCACGTTGCCCCGCGCGAGGTAGTGGCTCTCCAGGTCGCCGGTCGTCACCTTCACCCCGGCCTGCACGAGCGCGATCTTCTGCTTGACGATGAGGCCGTAGTCCACGTTCCGCAGCTTCATGCCGATGAGCGTGCCGATGCCGATGTTCGCGCCGGTGAGCAGGCTCTGAATCCAGAGGCGGACGAAGCTGAAGAAGATGAACAGGAACACGACGAAGATCAGCACCGCAATCGCAGCGACGACGATCCAGACGGTGTTCATGTTGTCGCCGGCGGGTCGGGCCGGTTGGGCGAACAGCAGGGCCGAGGTGACGGGTGACACGGGCCGGGTCCTCTCGCTAGATGGGATGTAGGCGGGTACGCGGCCCGCGGTTACGGCGTTACTATACCGGCAATTCGCGCGGCGGGTCTTCTTATTTCAGGTCGTCGAGGTCGATTTCGTTCAGGTCGGGGGGCCTGGGGATTTGCCGGACGACGACGCGGACGCCCTTCACCTCGATGCACTTCACCCACACGCCGGCGTCAATGGGCAGGCCTTCCGACACCACGTCCATCCGGCGGCCGTCGAACTCGGCGGCCCCGGACGGGCGGAGCGGCGTTACCGTCTTCCCGACCCGGCCGACCAGCGACTTGCCGTCCGCTTCGGCTTCCAGCGGCGTCCCGGCCGCCTCCGCGTCCTCGCTCGCCTTGAGCGCCATGCGGCGGCCCCAGATCGACATGCCGACGACGGCAAAGATCGGTTCGCCGATGCACAGGATGACGATGGCCGCGATGGTTTCGCGGTAGTCTTCCGTGTTGGCGGCGATGACGGCGACGGCGGCGAGCGACACGAGGAACCCGGCGACGATGAGGATGCCGCCGGTCGGCAGGAAGTATTCGGCCAGGAACAGCACAAGCCCGATGGCGGCGAGGATGACGGCGATGGACAGGTAGGACACGGGCAGCGCTTCCCGAGTGAGGTTAGATTTCCTTGACGACGATCCGCGTGCCTTCGACCTCGACCACCTGCACGCGGGCCCCGGCGTTAATTAAACCGCCTTCGGTGATAACGTCCACGTACTGCTCGCCGAACTGCGCCATCCCGGCCGGGCGGAGGGTCGTCGCGGCCGTGCCGATAGCGCCGAGCAACGCCGCGGCCGCCGCTGCGCCGGGCAGGTCGGCGATCGGGTCGGCGTTCGGGTCGTCCGTCGGCGGCGTCAGCACCAGCCGGTTTGCGAACGGGATTTGCGGCAGGAACCGGGCGATGAAGAACGCGACCGCCATGCCCGCGGCCATCGCCCCGACGTACATCGTGATCCGGCCGCCGAACGTCACCCACTCGTCCATCGTGTCGGGAATCTTCTCGAACGTGGCGAGGCCGATGCCGCCGAGCAGGAAGATGACGCCGAGCAGCCCGGTCACGCCGAAGCCGGGGATGACGAACACCTCGATCAAGAGCAGGATGAGTCCCAACAGGAAGATCATGCCGCCGAGGATGGCCGTCTGGCCGCTGTATTGCGAGTGCGCCCAGAACACCATGATGAAGCAGAGGGCCGCGATGATCCCCGGCACGGTCACGCCGGGGACCTTGATTTCGAGGATCAGCCCGGCGAACCCGATGACGACGAGCAGCACCGTGACGGCCGGCATCCGCAGGTAGTTCGCGAACCGGTCGAGCCAGCCGGGGGTCGCCTCGCGGACCCTGTTGCTCTCGACGCCGTAGAGGGTGTAGACCTCGGCCAACTCCGAGCCGTCCACGGCGAACCGGGCGATGCCGAGTTCGACCGCCCGCGTCGCGTTCAACTTTAGCAGTTCGCCCTTGTTCTTGACGACACCGACCGAAACCCAGTCTTGCTTCGCGGCCTCGAACTCGGCCTCCGTCATGAGGCGGCCCCGCGTGCGGTCCACCTTGTTCCGGGCGTTGATGATAACGAGGTCGCGTTCGAGCATCCCCTCGACGAGCAGCACCGGGTACGACTGTTGACTGGCGAGGTCGGCCAAGTTCTTCTTGAGCAGTTCCTTGCGGGCGGGGTCCTTGCCGATGACGGCCTCAAAGTCGCCGAACGTCGCCTCCTTCTCCTCCTCGCCGGCCGCCTTCACGTCCTTCCGCTTGCTTATGACGATCTCGCCGCACCCGAGGGCTAGGATGGCGGCCGTGTCCGGGGCCGCGACGGGCACGAACCCGACGATGAGGACACTCTTCTCCTTCTGCGTCTTGATGAAGTGGTCCGCGAGGTCGCGGGCGGCGGAGATGTCGCCGCCGGAGCAGCGGAGTTCGAGGAACAGCACGTTCCCCTTGCGGGCGACCACGTCGTCCACCGTCCGCTTCACCGTCTCCCGCGTGCCGCCGTCAATCGGGCCTTCGAGCGTCAACTTGAACGCGACCGGCGACTGGCCGGCGAGCGGGTCGTCGCGGAGGCTGCTCGGCGACAGCGAGTAGAGTTCCGCCACATCCTTCCGCGACTCGGCGGTCGCGGCGACGAGGCCGAGCGCCTTTAGCCGTTCGGCCGAAAACTGCCCCGGGGTGCCCGGCCCGGCGAACGGCAGCGGGTCCGGGTTCGGAATTTTGACGCCCTGCGCCTTCAACTTCGCCGCGTCGCGGAGGTCCACGTAGTACGGCACGCCGTTCTTCTCCCCGCGGCCGAGGGACACGCCGCGGTCGTACATCTTCTTCACGACCGCAAGATACCCCTCGCGGGTCTTGCCGAGAATCTCGGCGTAGGACGTGATGACCGACGCCTTCATTTCCCCGGACTGGATTTCACCCAGGCCGCCGGCCTTCGCCATGAGGATCTCTTTGCACGCCAGAACGGGCAGGACGGTGTGCCCGGTCACGTTGTTGGAGACGAACCCGATGGTCGAGAGGTCGTGCAGCTGCGCGATGTAGTTCGCGAGGTCGGAGCAGACGCCCCATTCCGGCGTCCCGACTTCCTTGCCGTCCGGGTTGAAGTCGAACACGACCTTGCGGAGCGGTCGGTTCGCGTTCTGCCGGGCGGCGTCCACCCGGTGCTTGACCCGCGTGACGACTTCACTAGTGATCGGGTTCGCCACGCTCACGAAGATGCCTTCGTCCGCCAGTGCATTCCCCTGCCCGCGGCCGGAGGCGGCGGTGAGCAGCAGGCCGAGCAGCGCGGCGAGGACGCGGGGCGGGTCGAAGGCGGATCGGAGGCGGTGCATCAGTCGGTGTCCCCTGGCGGACGGCGTACGTCCGGCCCGAATATCTGGATTATAAGCGTCCGCGGAAAGTGGGGCAAAACGTATCTCCAACATGAGGTACGGTACTTGAGAATTCGTCGCGGGGCGCGGATTATTCGCGTCCCGTCCACAAGTTACCATGCGGACAACTCGACCGACCCGACCTTCGACCGCACATTTCCGAGCCGCCGGGAAGTTCCCGACGATCGCCGGGCACGGCCTTTTCAAGTCATCTCGTTGCTACGAACCGAGACCCGTAGGGCGGGTCAAGGCTTTGCGCCGACCCGCCGTCGGTGCCAGTCGCCCCGGCGGCTCGGCGCAAAGCCTTGACCCGCCCTACGGGGGTCGTTCCTCCCGACGGGCGCGGTAGCGAATCTAACGATTCGGCCCGGCGAAATAGACGTATTCCCGACGCCTGGGGGGATTGCATCGGGAAAGAGGGTCATGTAAAAATGTGTAATCTGGCAAATTTGGGCGGTTGGAGGACTTCCACCCGCCCACAGGCCGGAGGTCGAGCCGTGGACCCGAATCGGGGTCCGGTCGGAAGCCGCCGCGGTTCGATGACGCACAAGTGCGCCGCCCGACTGGAGAGCCGGGCGAGTGCGTGTGGGGTGGCACGCCATGCGTAGGGTTGCGATAACCGGGATCGGGGTTGTGGCCCCGAACGGGGTCGGGCGGTCGTCGTTTTGGGATGCGTGCAAGAACGGGGTGTCGGGCATCGGCCCGATCCGGTCGTTCGACGCATCGAACCACCCGGTCCAGGTGGCCGGCGAGGTGAACGACTTTCAGGCCGAGGATTACGTGCCGGCCCCGGCGCGGAAGTCCTTGAAGGTCATGGGCCGGGCCGCGAAGTTCGGCCTCGGGGCGGCCGGGCTGGCGATCGAGGACAGCGGGCTGACGCTGGCCGCCGAGAACCCGGAGCGGATGGGCGTCGTCATGGGCGGCGGCGTCGTGCCGGTGGACCTCGGCGAACTCGCCCCCATGCTCGCGCGGGCCTGCCAGGGCGAAGGGTTCGACGAGACGCAGCTCTCGCAGGACGGCAACTCGCCGCTGTTCCCCCTCTGGCTGCTCAAGTACCTGCCGAACATGGCGGCCGCGCACATCAGCATGGCGTTCAACTGCCAGGGGCCGAACAACACCGTTGTGACCGCGTGCGTCGCCGGGACGCAGGCCGTCGGCGAGGCGTACCGGCTCGTCCGCCACGGCGAGGCGGACGTGATGCTCGCCGGCGGGGCGGACAGCCGCATCGACCCGCTCATGCTGCTCGCGTACACCGCCCTCGGAACGCTCAGCCGGTCCGAGCGGCCGGCGGGCGAGATGTCCCGGCCGTTCGACCGCCTCCGCGACGGCTTCGTCATCAGCGAAGGCGCGGCCGTGATGGTGTTGGAAGAGTGGGAAAGGGCGAAGGCCCGCGGCGCGACGATCTACGCGGAAGTGTGCGGGTTCGGCAGCAGTTTCGACGCCTACTCGGTGACGAAGCCGGACCCCGAGGGCAAGGGCGGCGCACGGGCGATCCAGGCGGCGCTGAAGGAAGGGGCCGTCGATTACCGCGACATCGGGTACATCAACGCCCACGGCACGAGCACGCGGCTCAACGACGCGATGGAAACGGCGGCCGTCAAGCGCGTCTTCGGCGACAACTCCCGCGACGTGCAGCTCTCCAGCATCAAGTCGATGATCGGGCACAGCATCGGCGCGAGCGGCGCGATCGAGGCGGCGGCTCTCGCCATGAGCCTGCACGAGCAGGTCTACCCGCCGACGATCAACCTGACGAATCCGGACCCGCAGTGCGACCTCGACTACATCCCGAACACGGCCCGCGAGACGAAGGTGCGTTACGGCCTGTCCACAAGTTTCGGGTTCGGCGGGCAAAACGGCGCGCTCGTCATGGCCGCGGTGTAACGTAACCCGACAACTTTCAGCCCGCGGAGGTTCCTCCGCGGGCTTTCTGCTTTTTCAGCACCCAACTTGGGGTTGCACGCTCTTCGCGATTCGGGTCAGAATCCCGAACCCCACGGACGGGGTTCGCCGACATCGACGAGAGACACGGAATGTCGAACACCGCGACGAAACCACCATTCCTCTACGGCTGCGTCCTCGCCCTCCTGGCGTGGGCCTACTGGCCGACCTTGAGTTTCCTGTTCGAGAAGTGGGTCGGCGACCCGCAATACTCGCACGGGTTCCTGGTCCCGGCCTTCTCCGCGTACCTGCTCTACCAGAACCGCGATCAGTTCACCGCGAGCCAGTTCCGCCCGCTGCCCGTCATCGGCGGCGGCGTGCTGCTGCTCGCCGGGCTGCTCCGCGTGCTGGCCGGCGGGCTACTGTTCCACCAGCTCGACGCCCTCTCGCTGCTGCTCGCGCTCGTCGGCGCGGCCCTCGTGTTCGGGGGCGGGCGGTTGCTCCTCCTCTGCGGCCCGGCGATCCTGTTCCTGGTCTTCGCGTTGCCGCTGCCGTTCGAGTTGGAGCGGAACGTCGGCGGGCCGTTGAAGTCGGCCGCGACGGTCGCCAGCACGTACCTGCTGCAAACCTTCGGCTTCCCGGCCATCGCGGAAGGGAACCTCATCCTGATCGACGAGGTCAAGCTCGGCGTCGTGGACGCGTGCAGCGGGCTGAAGATGCTCATGACGTTCGCCGCGTTCTCCGTCGGGGCGGTGCTGCTCAACCGGCGGACGTGGTTCGAGCGGGGCATCGTGCTGCTCGGCATCGTGCCCATCGCCATGCTCACGAACATCCTCCGCGTCACCGCGACCGGCGTGTCGCACACGTTCGTCCACGACAAGGCGACGAACGCCTTGCTGCACGACGTGTACGGCTGGGTCATGATGCCGCTCGGCCTCGCCCTGCTCGGGCTGGAGCTTTGGGTGTTGAAGCGTCTGGTGGTCGAACAACCCCGCCGAGGATAACCGATGACCGTTGCGACCACTCAGAAGGCCGCCCGGCCCGTCGTCGCCCCGCCCCGGCCCGTCGTCCGCCCGGCGGCGAAACCGGAGCCGGACGCGAACGTCGGCGCGGGCCGGATGCTCGCGTGGCTGAAGCTCTATTGGTTGACGATCCTGTTCTGCGGCGGCCTCCTCGGCGCGGTACTCGCGTACCTCGCGTGGGCGGCGCTGCCGTCGAAGTACGAGTCCTACGCCCTGCTCCGCGTGGCGTCGTCGCCGTTCACAGTGTCGAACAACCGCGACCCGAACCGGTCGCGAACGGACTTCACCACGTACCTGAAGACGAACTCGCAGCTCATCAAGAACGAGTTCGTACTGAACAAGGCCCTCGGCCTCGAGATCGACGGCGTGCTCGTCAGCGACCTGGCGACCATCCGCGAGCAGAAGAACCCGTTCCAGTTCCTCGAAGACGAGCTGGCCGTCAACTTCCAGGACGGGTCGGAAATCATCAAACTCTCGATGAAGGGCCACAACCCGGACGACGTGCGGCGGATCGTGAACGCGGTGCAGAAGGCGTTCATGCAGGAGGTCATCGAGAAGGAGATCAAGGAGCGGCAGGACTTCCTGCTCGTCCTCGAGACGACGCTCGTGGGCCTTCAAAAGACGCTCAATGAGAAAACTCCGAAGGCGGTGGACCCGCTCCTCGTCCCGGCGGTCGGGAACGAGAACAAGGCCCCGAACCCTCTGCCGCCGGGCGTGATCCCGGCCGTCGGGATCGTCGCGAACGGCCCGCCGGACTGGGTGAAGAAGCAGATCGCCGCGGCCCGCGTGTCCAAGTCGCTCGCGCTCCAGGAGCAGGTGACGGACCTGCCGATCGTGATCGCGTCGCAGAAGGCCCGCATCGACATGCTGAAGAAGCAGATCGAGGGCGGCGCGACCGGCCTGACGCCGGAGGTGATCGCGGCGGCGGTGGACCGCGACCCGGAGGTGAAGGCGATGGACGCGGAGGAGCAACGGCTCCGCCGCGAGGTCCTCCTCGACCGGTCCCGGTACGTCAACCCGAACGCCCCGGCCATCGCGGCCAAGGAGGAGCGGGCCGACCAGTACGCGAAGGAGTTGGCCGCCCTGAAGGTCGAGAAGGCGAAGCTGTTCGCGAAGGCAACGAGCGGGACGCCGGGGCTGCCGGCGAACCCGAAGGTCGCCGAGTACGAGGCCGCCGTGCTGCGGCTGCAAGACCTCGAAACCCAATTCGCCAGCGCGAAGGCGCGGCTGTCGGCCGCGATGGAAGAGGTCGCGAAGCTGCCGCCGGACGCCGACCCGCTCAAGCCGGTCGAGCACCGCAAGGACGACGACCGCAAGGCGCTCGACCCGGAAACGTCGCGGGCCGAGGCCGAGGACGGCATCTTCCGCGGCCTCGCCCAGAACGCGGCGGCGCTGCGGCTCGACCTGAGTTCGCCGAAGCGGGTCAGCGTCCTCCAGACCGCGTCCTCGCCGATGCAGCGGGACACCCGCAAGCAGGTCCTCGCCACCGCGTTCGCCGGGCTGCTCGGGTTCGCCCTCGTCGGCCTGGTCGCGTTCGGGTACGAGGTCGTCGTGAAGAAGGCGTGCGGCCTTGCGGACGTGAAGGCGACGGCCGCCATGCCGGTCGTCGGCGTCGTCCCGTGGCAGAACGCCGCGTCGATGGCCGACCCCGTCCGCCGGGCCGAGGTTTCGGAGTCGATCGACAAGCTGCGGACCTACGTGACGCACACCCTCCTGCCCCGCGGGGCGATGACGGTGACGCTCACCAGCCCGCTCGGCGACGAGGGGAAGGCGTTCGCCGCGTTCGCCCTCGCGAACAGCCTCGCGGACGCCGGGTACAAGACGCTCGCGGTCGATTTCGACCTGCGGACGCCGCAACTGCACGGCCTCGCGAAGCTCGACGCCGCATCGCCCGGCGTGTGCGAACTGCTCCGCGGGGAGAGCGACTTCCGCCACACGATCAAGACGCTGCCGAACGGCCTGCACATGATCCCGGCCGGGAAGTGGACGGACGTGACCCGGTGCTTCTCCGGCAGCGGGCGGCTGGAGCAACTGCTCGCCTGCTTGAAGGAGCCGTTCGACTGCGTCATCCTTCACGGCCACCCGCTGTTGACGGCCGCCGAGTCGATCGAGGTCGCCCGCCGCAGCGACGTGGTGCTGCTCTGCACCCTCTGCCGCGAGACGACGCTACCGCTGTTGAAGAAGGCGGCCGACCGCCTGAGCGGGATGGAGCTGCCGTTCAGCGGCGTCGTGTACCTCGGAGCGACACCCCAGGAGGCGCTATGTTGAAATCCCGATCCGCGTTCTACGTCGTCGCGTTCTTCGTCGTCGGCGCGGCCGTCGTCCACGGCGCGATCACGCACCGGTGGTCGCTATTCACGCCGGACGCGGCCCGCACGGACCGGATGCACGAGATGCAGGTCCGCGTCCCGAACTGCGAGGTGTCGGAGATCGAGAACGACGTGCCGCTGAAGGAGCGGAGCGTCGCCACGTCCCGCCGGTACGTCGGGCAGGAGCCGAGCCTGTACGCGGTCGTGTCGATCATCTCCGGCGTCCCTGGAGCGGTCTCGACACACACGCCGGACGTTTGCTATCAGTCGAGCGGCTACCGGATGCTCCACGCCCCGAAGCGGGAGACGGTGAGGCTGGCCGACGGGCAGGCCGCGACGCTGTTCGTGGCCGACTTCGAGAAGAAGAAGGAAACGTCCGTCGAGCGGCTGCGGGTCCGGTGGGCGTGGACGACGGACGGGACGTGGGCCGCCCCGGACTACGCCCGGTTCCACTACATGAAGGCGAACGAGCTGTACAAGCTCTACATCCTGACCACGCTGCCGGAAGCCGACGGGAAGCCGGCGGACGACCCGGCCGCCGTCCGGCAGTTAGTCCGCGCCGCCCTGGAGCAGTACTCGACGACCTTTCGCCAATCGGGCGGTTCGCCCGCCGTTAGCCCGTCGCACCCTGGAAGTCGCCCCTAACGACAAGGAAGAACCGGAGAGATGGCACGAACGCTAACCCCGAAACCGAAGTCGGTGCCCGTGTTTTCCGTGAAGGCCCTCGCCGTCGAATCCGTGGCCGTCCCGCTCCCGGTCCGCCGCCCGCCGGCCGTCCGGGACGTGTGCGACTGGGCGCTGGCGGCCGGGCTGTTCGCCTTGTCGTTGCCGGTCATCGGCGTGGCCATGTTGGTCGTGAAGCTGACCTCCCGCGGGCCGGCGATCTACCAGCAATCGCGGCTCGGCCGCGGCGGCGTGCCGTACACGATCTACAAGATTCGCACGATGCGGAACGACGCCGAGAAGGACGGCCGTGCCCAGTGGTCGCGGCCCGGCGACCGCCGGATCACGGCCGTCGGCCGGTTCCTGCGGGCGACGCACATCGACGAACTGCCGCAGTTGTGGAACGTCCTCCGCGGCGAGATGAGCCTCGTCGGCCCGCGGCCGGAGCGGCCGGAGATCGTGGCGAAGCTGCGGGAAGAAATTCCCGGCTACGACCGCCGGTTGCGGGTGAAGCCGGGCATCACGGGGCTGGCCCAGATTCACCTGCCGCCGGACGAAACGACGGCGTGCGTGCGGCGGAAGCTGGTGTACGACGTGTTCTACGTCCGCCGGTCGGGGTTGATGTTCGACTTGCGGATTCTGGTCTGCACCGCGCTTAAGGTGGTTGGGTTGAAGCGGCTTTATCAGCGCTGACACATAGCGGTGGGCTTGCCCACCGTGCGGTTTCGAGTCTTCGAGAAACCGCGTGGGCCTACCCGATCCCGAATCGTTCCTCCCGTCGCAATCAGGCGTCCGCGGGAGGAAGGCGCACGCGGCCTCGAAGACTCGGCCGCACGGTGGGCTTGCCCACCGCTATATGTCCGGAGGCACGGATGCCAACCGTCAGCGTCATCGTCCCGGTGCGGAACGAGTCGCGATCCATCCGCCAGACGCTCACCTCGTTGCTCGGCCAGGACTACCCGGCCGAGGAGTTCGAGGTGATCGTCGCGGACGGGTTCTCGACCGACGACACCGTTCCCATCGTTCGCGAACTGCAAGGCCGGCACGCGAACTTGAAGCTCGTCTACAACCCCTGCCGGTGGTCGAGCGCCGGCCGTAACGTCGGTCTGCGGCAGATGACCGGGGACGTGGCCGTCATCGTGGACGGGCACTGCCACGTCCCGGACCGTAACTACCTGCGGAACGTGATGACGGCGTTCGCCGAGAGCGGGGCCGACAGCCTCGGCCGGCCGCAGCCGTTGGACGCGCCGAACCCCACGCCGTTCCAGGCCGCCGTGTCCGTCGCCCGGTCCAGCCGCCTCGGGCACAACCCGGACTCGGACATCTTTTCGGACCAGGCGAAGTTCGTCGAACCGCAGAGTACGGCCGTCGCCTACAAAAAAACCGTGTTCGAGACCATCGGCCTGTTCGACGAGCGGTTCGACGCGTGCGAGGACGTGGAGTTCAACCAGCGGGTCCACGACGCGAACCTGACGTGCTACTTCACGCCGGCGATCAAAATCGTTTACGACCCGCGGATGACCCTCGGCGGGCTGTTCAAGCAGCTCGGCCGGTACGGCGCGGGCCGCGCCCGCCTGGCGGGGAAGCACCCGCGGTCGCTGACGCCCCCCGCCCTCGTGCCCCCGCTCTGGTGCGTCTGGCTCGTCGTCGGCGCGGCCCTCGGCGTCCTCCACCCGTACCTGCTCGCCGCGTACCTCGGCTCGATCACCCTCTACGTCGGCGTGATCCTCGGCGCGTCGGCGTACCTCGGCCGCGGACACCCCGCGCGGGTCGCGGCCCGCATCCCGCTCGTGTTCGCCGCCATCCACTTCGGGTTCGGGGTCGGCTTCCTCCGGGAAGTTTGGCGGCAGGTCCGCGGCGTGCTACCATCACGGGCATGACGACCAACGACACCCTCCCAGACTTGACGTTCCTCCAACCGGACGGGTCGCCGGTGCAGCTCTCGGAGTTGCTCACCGCGGACCGGACGCTGCTGCTGTTCCTCCGGCACTTCGCCTGAATGCCGTGCGTCGCCCACCTCGGCGAGGTGGCCCGCGGGTACGACCGGTTGAAGCAGGCCGGCATCGGCGTCGTCGGCGTCGGGCACGCCCCGCCGCCGGTCGTGAAGCACTTCCTCGCCCGCGAGCCGAAGCCGTTCCCGGTCGTCACCGACCCCGGCCGGGCCGGGTACAAGGCCCTCGACCTCGGCCGCGTCGGGTTCTTCCACTTCCTGCGGCCCCGCATCCTCGGCAACTTCATCAAGCTGTTGTTCAAGGGCGAGCCGATCCGCCGGCTGACGCGGACCGAGGACGTGTTCCAGCTCGGCGGCGACTACCTCGTGGACCGCCACCGGAAGATCGTCTACGCCTACCCGAGCAAGGACGCGACCGACCGGCCGGGCGTGGACGCGATCCTGCACTGGGACCGCAAATAGCCACGAGCACCCGTGGAACCCGGAGCGGAAGCGATGGGGTGTGAGTCTAACACCCCATCGCTTCCGCTCCGGGTTCCACGATTGCCCTTCTTCTCCCCGTTGACTCTCGCCGACCTCACGCCTACCGATGATAGTAAACCCCCGCCGAGTTTCACTTCACCCGAGAGGAACGTAATGTCCCCGACTCGCTGGCTCTCTGTCGTCGCCCTCTGCCTCGCGGCGCTGCCGGTCGCGGCAGCCGACCCCATCGAGTTCCTGCTGCCGAACGACGCGCTGAAGGTTCCGTTCAAGGACGACGTGCCGATCCTGTTCGTCACCCGGAACAGCAACACGGCCGAGTGGAACACGATGCCCGGCTTCTGGAACGAGGGCACGCAGGACGCCGTGGACCCCCTCACCGGCGCGAAGGTCACCCGCAAGGCGATCAAGATCAAGGTCCCGCTCGGCCTGTCCGCCGCCCCGCAAGTTCCGGCCGAAAACCCGCTGACGCTCGCCAAGTGGAAACTCGGCAAGAAGCTTTACTTCGACAAGATTCTGTCCTCGAACGCGACCGTCTCGTGCGCCACCTGCCACGACCCGGCGAAGGGGTACACGGACCAGTTGCAGTTCTCCAACGGGATCAACAACCTCGTCGGCGGGGCGAACGCGCCGACGGTCATCAACTCCGCGTACAACCGGTTCCAGTTCTGGGACGGCCGCGGGGCGTCGCTGGAGGACCAGTCGCAGGGGCCGGTCGGAAACGCGAAGGAGATGTTCGCCGGCAGCGGCGACCCGTGGGACGCGGCGATCGTGCGGATCCGCAAGCAGCCGGAATACGTGAAGGCGTTCGAGCAGGTGTTCGGCCACCCCCCGACCCGCGACGCCGCGGCGAAGGCCATCGCCACCTACGAGCGGACGGTGCTGAGCGGGAACAGCGTCTACGACCGGGCCGAGGCCGTGATGCGGAAGCGGGTCGCGGACGAGGACGACGGCGGGAAGCCGGAACTCAAGGCCCAGGACTTCACGGCCGTGCTGAAGGACGCGGTCGCGAAGAAGGACACGACCGCCCTCGCGGCCCTCGGCACGGACGGGGCCGACGCGGACGGCCTCGGCAAGAAGCTGGTCAACGGCCGGAACCTGTTCTTCGGCAAGGCCCGCTGCACGAACTGCCACGTCGGCGACAACTTCACGGACAACGCCTTCCACAACCTCGGCGTCGGCGTAACGGACGGCCAACTGCCGAAGGGCGACCTCGGGCGGTTCGGCAGCCAGCCGACCGGCCACAAGGACCCGTCGCAGATCGGGGCGCAGAAGACGCCCGGCCTGCGGGCGCTGAAGAACACCGCCCCGTACATGCACGACGGCCGCGAGAAGACGCTGGAGGAGGTCGTCGAGTTCTACGACAAGGGCGGGAACGCGAACCCGTTCCTCGCAGAGAAGATGCGGGACACGGCCGCCGAGGCGGCGTACCTGAAGGCGAAGGCCGCCGGGCAGCCGGTGGACCCGAACGTGAAGGTGTTCACCAGCGGCGGGCTGCCGATCGTCCCGTTCAAGCTGAACCTGACGAAGGACGAGAAGGCCGACCTCGTGCTGTTCCTGAAGTCCCTGGAAGGCGACCCGATCGACCCGATGGTCGCCGACCCGGCGAGGTAACTTACTTACGCGCGGCGAGTTTCCGGCCGGGTACGGGCGGGGTCGGGGCGTTCGCCCCGCGCCACGCCCGGACCACCAGGACCCGCATCCGGCTGCCGTCGTTGGCGTCGGCCACGAACCACGCGCCGCCGAGCTTCCCGGCCGGCCGCTCGGTCGGGCCGACGACCAGGAACTCCCCCGGCGTGACCGCCACCTCGAACGCCAGCTTCGGGAACTTGTCCATCTCCTTCTGGTCGAGCCACGCGAACCCGGTCCCGTCGATCGTCGGCCGCAGCCACCCCTGCCGCTCGCCGTGCTGCGCCCGCGGCTCGAACGTCAACTTCAGCTTCCCGTTCTCGCCGGCCGCGGCGGTGACGTGGAAGCCCATCTGTGCGTTCGCCAGCTCGAACGCCGTCGGCTCCGCGCCGATGTCCGCGAACGACCGGAACGCGGCCGTCGGGACCGGGCCGTTGATCGGCAGCACCTTCCCCTCGCCGAGGCCCGCCGTCGTCTCGTTCGGCCGGACCGTCGCCTCGCCGGCTTCGATCCGCTCCAACAACTCCGCCGGCGGGTTGCTCGGGAAGACGCCGACGCGGACGCCGTTCTCCGCCAGCAGCGCGGCCGTCTCCGGCGGCAGCGGCTTGAGCGTCGTCGCCCAGAGGTGCGTCGTCAGGTACGGGTCGCCGGTCGGCTGGTCGAGGAGGACGGTCCGGAGGACGGCCTTGTCCTTCGCGGGACTGGCGGCGAACGGGCTGTAGCTCTGGATGAGGTCGCGGGCGGACCGGTCCCCGCGGAACGGCAGGCAGCCGCCGAGTGAGGCGGCGAGCGCGACGAGGACCACGGAACGGCGAGCGTTCATGACCGTCCGACCTTCCCTGGGAGACGAGTCCGAGTCGCGGCGGAATAACGTGGCTGGGGAGGCGGGTCAAGGGGAGGAAGAACCTGACTTCCGAAGTCCGGCTTCGACTTCGGAAGTCGAACGCCGCCGGTGCGTTCGCGGGTTGGGCAACCGCCCCACCGTCCCATCGACTTCCGAAGTCGAAGCCGGACTTCGGAAGTCGAGTTACGCCGTCGCGTGGGCCGTCACGACCGACGGTTGCAACACCGGGCCGAGTTCCTCGAACAAGTGGTCGAGAATCCCGGCGACCGCCCCCTCGGACTTCGTCGAGGTCGCCTTCACGAGGCGGCACCGCTCGCGGTACGGCGGCAGCTTCCGCCTCGCCGCCCGCCCCGCGAGGCCGTCCACCATGTCCGGGGCGAGGTCGAGCAGCTTCCCGTGCATCACGATGAGCGGCGGGGCGAACATGTTCGTCACCGCCGCCACCGCCACCGACAGGTAGTCCAACACTCGCTCCAACTCGCCCCGGACGCCGGCCGGGTCCGCGGCCGCGATCTCGAACGCCTCGTCGATGGTCAGCGACTTGTGCAGCTTCGCCCCGACGAGCCGGGCGAACGCGGCGTCCGTGGCGACCGTTTCCAGGCAGCCGTGGTTGCCGCACCCGCACCGCTCGCCGTCGAGGACGGCCGTGATGTGCCCCATCTCGCCGGGCAGCCCGATGTGCCGGCCGAGCAGCCGCCCGCCGACCAGGCAGCCGACCCCCAACCCCCCGGTGTAGTCGATGACACACAAGTCGGCGATCTGGTGGACCCGCCGCTCGGCGAGGCACAGGGCGTCGTTCTCCTGGATCATCACCGTGGTGAGGCCCAGCCGCTCGCGGAGGTCGTGGCCCGGCCGCTGGTCGTCGATTTGGTGCAGGTTCGGGGAGAAGACGGTCCGGTCGCCGGTCGGGTCGATCAGGCCGGGGAAGCTGAGGCCGAGGCCGAGCAACCGCGTGTTCGGCCGCTCCATCCACGCGCGGGCGTGCCGCTCGATCTCGGCCAGGAGGCGGGCGTAGGTGTTCGGCGTCGGGAACCGGACCCGCGACGCCGGGTTCGGGTTGCCGTCGATCCCGCCGAGGATCATCTCGCAGAACTCCGGCTCGATCGACACGCCGACGACCTGCACGGCGTCGGACGACAGCCGGAGGATTTTCCCCGGTCGGCCGGGGCCGGTGATTTCCGCGTCCGTCTCCTCGATCAGCCCGGCCCGGACGACCTGGGTGACGGCGGACGACACGGTCGTCGGGCTGATGCCCGTCAGCCGGGCGATGTCGGCCCGCGACATCGGGCCTTTTGCCTTGAGTGCCTCGACGACCGCCCGCTGGGTCATGCGGCCGAGCAACTGGGGACGGAGGTTGGAAGTGACCTCGTCGGACATCACGACACCGGTGGGCGAGGGAGGGTTACCGGTTATGTTAATCCTTCCTTCATCATTAACGCAACGGTCGTTTCCATCGCCGCGACGGTCATCGCCACGTCGGCGGCCGTGTGCTCGCAACTGGTCATCCCGCCGGTCCCCCACCAATCGACGCCGTTGAGCAACATCCCCTGCCGCACGGCGTACACCTGCTTCATGTTCTTCGGCCCGTCGAGCGCGTTCACGTCGTTGTCGAACGGGATCAGCCCGTCGTTCACGCCCGCCGGCTTCGGCCGCGGCCCGGCGTACTTCGGCACGACGCGGACCATGCTGAAGTCGCCGTAGGCCAGCCACGGCCAGTCGTTCGCCGCGAACATCGCGTTAAGGTCGTTTCGCAGCTTCACCGCGATCTCGTTCGCCGCGGCCGTCGGCTTCCCGGTCGCGACCCGCTTCAGCGTCGCGATGCCGGCGGACGCCGAGAGCGGGTTCGCGTTGTACGTGCCGGGGTGCTTCATCTTCGGCTTGCCCGGCCGCGGCTCGATGAAGTTGAGGATGTCCGCCCGCCCGACGAGACACCCGCCGGGCAGCCCGCCGGCGAGGATTTTCGCGAACGACGTGAGGTCCGGCTTCACGTTGTAGAACTCCTGCGCCCCGCCCGGCGCGACGCGGAAGCCGGTGATGACCTCGTCGAAGATCAGCACGCGGTCGAGCCGGGTACAGAGTTCCCGCAGCCCGGTGAGGAACGCGCCGCGGATCGGCACGGCCCCCCAGTGCCCGCCGGTCGGCTCCAGGATCACGGCCCCGATGCCGGCGTCCTTCTTGAGCGCGTCCTCGACGCGGTTCAGGTCGTTCGGCGGGATCGCGACGCAACAACCCGACACGCCATCGGGAACGCCGGGGACGGTCGCCGCGTCATACGGCGGGTCGGACGACACCGTCACGTAGTCGTGCCAGCCGTGGAAGTGGCCCTGGAATTTCAGGAACTTCGGCTTCCCCGTGAACAGCCGGGACAGCCGCAGGGCCATCATCGTCGCCTCCGTGCCGCTGCCGGTGAAGCGAATCCGCTCCGCGGACGGCACGAGTTTCTTGACGAGCTGCGCCCACTCGATCTCGAGTTCGTGGCACGCGCCGGGGTGCGTCCCCTTCGCCATCTGCTGCTGGACAGCCTCGACCACGTCCGGCGGCGAGTGGCCCAAGATGTGCGACCCGTGGCCGACGAAGTAGTCGATGAGTTCGTGCCCCTCGATCGACCACTTCTTCGACCCCTTCGCGCGATCGACGTAGATCGGGAACGGCTCCATCATCCGCGTGTCGTGGGTCACGCCGCAGGGGAACAACTCCTTCGCGACCCGGAACCGGTCCAGCGACGGGCGGAACTTGTCCGCGTAGTGATCGACGAGCTTCGCGGGTGGGGACGACATGGCGTGACCTCGGTGAACGGGGGTTGCGGTACTATCCTACCGGAAGCCGCCCGCACGACCGGGAATCCGCACGCCGATGACCGTCCCCGTCCCGCCCGACCCGCCCGCGACGCACGCGCCGAACTCGGCGGAGGCGGGAACGCACACGCTCAAGCAGAACCTCGCCGGGTCCACGACGGAGATCACGCAACTCGGCCCGACGGACCTGCCGCACCACCTGTCGAGCCTCCAGTTCTGGCAGGTCGGCCGGCAGGTCGGCGACTTCGTCCTGCTCGCGAAACTCGGCGAGGGCGGCCTCGGCGTCGTTTACTTGGCACGCCAGGTGTCGCTCGACCGTCTCGTCGCGCTCAAGGTGACGGACGCCGCGCAGGCCGGGACCGGGGAGGGGCTGGCGCTCGCCGGCCTGGAACACGAGAACATCGTGAAGGTGTTCTCCGGGTTCGTCGAGCCGCAGACGGGGAAGCACTGCCTCTGCTTGCAGTACGTGCCGGGGACGAACCTCACGGCCGTCGTCAAGAAGCTCTACGGGAAGGAAGACCGGCCGCGGTCCGGCGAGGCGATCGTTGACGCGATCGACCTGCTCGCGAGTTCGGAGATTCGGTTCGACCCGACGGCGCTGGCCGGTCGCGAGGCGCTGTCGGACGACGACTTTTACTGTGCCGTCTGCCGGCTCGGCGAGCAGCTGGCGGCGGCCCTGTCGTTCGCGCACAGCCGGGACATCCTGCACTGCGACATCAAGCCGGGGAACATCCTGCTGACGCACTACGGCCGGCCGATGCTGGTGGACTTCAACATCTCGGTGAAGGCGGCCGACGCCGCGACCGCGGCCGTCGGCGGGACGCCGAAGTACATGTCGCCGGAACAGGAGGCCGCGTTCTTCGGCCGCGACGGCGCGGCGGTCGATCACCGGACCGACATCTACTCGCTCGGCGTCGTGCTGTTCGAGCTGGCGACCGGCGTGCGGGCGCTGGCCGAGAACCGCCACCTGTTGGCCGACATGCCGCGGGAACTGGCGTGGGTCTTGAAGCGGGCGACACAACCGGCCCCGACGGACCGGTACGAGACGGCCGGCGACTTCGCCGCCGCCCTCGCCGGGGCTCGCCTCCTCATGGCGACCCGCCACCAACTGCCGCGGCCGAGCTACCTCGGGATGCTGGCGCTGACGTACCCGCTGCCCACGCTGCTGTTCCTCGCGCTGTTCCCGCACTTCCTCGGGTCGGTATTGAACGTCAGTTACAACACGGTAGAAATCAAACTCTCCGAGTTTCAGCACGACCAGTTCACGAAGATCGCGCTCGTCTACAACGGGATCGTCTACCCGCTTTGCATCGCGGCCGGCGTGGTGCTGTTGCGGCGGTTCCAGGCGGACCGGCGGGCCGTGCTGACGTGCGAGGCGGACACCGGCACGGCCGACCGCGTCCGTCGCGACGCGGTGACGCTCGGCCGGTGGGGGATCGTCTTCGCGCTCGTCGGTTGGCTGCCGGGCGGACTGCTGTTCCCGCTGCTGCTCGACTGGCGGGCCGGGCCGCTACCGTGGCAGGTGTACGTCCACTTCGCCATCTCGTTCACGCTGTCCGGCCTCGTCGGCATGGTCTACAGCTACTTCGGCATCCAGTACGTGGTGTTGCGGGTTCTCTACCCGCAGCTCGGCAACCCGGACACGATTACGAAGGGCATCGCCCGCGAGGAACTGCGGGCCGGGACGCGGTGGCTCGGCCCGTTCCTGGTGCTGGCGACGCTCATCCCGCTGTCCGGCGCGATCCTCCTGATCGTGCTCGCGGACGGCGCGATGACGCTCGGCTTCCGCGTACTGGTGACCGGCCTCATCGTGTTGGGCATGGCCGGCGTGACGGGCCTGGTCCGCGTGATGGACCGGCTCGCGGCCCTCGCCGCGCCGTGGGTCGCGCGGGGCGAGGGCCGCGCGGCCCCGGTGAACTGGTCCGCCGTCTGGCGGACCCAGGGGTGAACACCATATATAGCCGCCGGCTTGCCGGCGGGGTTTCGGGCGTCCCAAAACTCCGCCGGCAAGCCGGCGGCTATATAAAAGCGTGTCCAACTCAGGAGGCAACGATGTCCCAATTTCTCTTCGCCTTGCCCGTCCTGTTCTTGTCCGCAGCCCTCACGGCGGCGGGCGAGTTCAACAAGACGCTGAGCGTCGGCGACGCGGCCCCGGCGTGGGCGGACCTCGACGGCACGGACGGCAAGAAACACGCGCTCGCCGACCTCAAGGACAAGGACGTGGTGGTTGTCGTGTTCACGTGCAACAGCTGCCCGGTCGCGGTGGATTACGAGGACCGGATCATCGCGTTCGCGAAGAAGCACGCCGCGGCCGACGCGAAGGTCGCGGTCGTGGCCATCAACGTGAACACGGCGAAGGAGGATCAGCTGCCGGAGATGAAGAAGCGGGCCGAAAAGAAGAAGCTGCCTTACCGGTACCTGTACGACCCGTCGCAGGCCATCGCGAAGAAGTACGGGGCGAAGTACACGCCGGAATTCTTCGTGCTGAACAAGGAGCGGAAGGTCGTCTACATGGGCGCGCTCGACGACAAGAGCAACGCCGCCGACGCGAAGGTGAATTACCTTGAGGCGGCCGTCACCGCGGCGCTGGCGGGCAAAACCGTCGAGAAGGGCGAGACGTTGGCCCGCGGCTGCATGATCCGGTACAACCGCGAGCCGAAGTGACCGGGGCTACTTCTCGACTCCCACCGGGGCGATGCTTAGCGGGGCCGCGGGAACGTTCGGCCGCGGCTCCGCCATCTTCGCGGACGTTAAGATCAGCGTGTCCGCCTTCACGGTCTTCCGGTAAGCCTCGCCCACCGGCTTCCCGTCGCGGGACACCAGCACGACCGCCCCGGCCGCGAGTTTCTTCTTCGCGTCCTCGAACGACACGACCTTTCCGTCGGCCGTCGTCACGTCCGGCTTCACGTCGTCGAACGGCGTCGGCACCATTCCCTCCACCGTCTGTTTCACGTCCACGTACGTGACCTTTGTTTCGCCGTTCTCCGTGACCGATTGCGGAACCTTCACCGTCACTTCCTTCTTCCCCATCGCCGAGACGAGGACGACGCCCCTCTCGTCGGCCTTCACGGACAGGATCGTCGGCGCGGGCATCGTGTGGTGTGACAGGTCGGCGATAACCTTCTTCTCGTCCTTTTTGTAGCTCACCAGGATCGCGTCCCCGGAAAGGATCGCGAGATAGCCGGGGTCCGTCTCCTTGCCGTCGGGCGGCAGCACGAGGACGCCGCCGGTCTTGAGCTTGGCCGTCACCTGATCCGCCGTCAGCGGCTTGTCGTCGGCCGTCTTGAACGTCGCGCCGGTGTTGTCGAGCGTCACGTTCTGGTACTCCGGGACCGTGATGTCGCGGACCTCGGCCCGTTGGCGTTGTTGGCCGTTCTCGACGAACGGGACCGTCACGGTCGTTTGGACCGCCTTGTGCGTAACCACGGTCACCACAACCCGCCCCTCGGGGGTGGGTACGACGCCGAGCAGCCTCGGCGGCGGGCCGAGCGGCTTCGTCGCCTTCGGGACCGGGGCGGCGGGCGCGAGCAGGACGGCGGAAAGCAGGACGGACGCGAGCATCGGGTTCACCTCGGGGGACCGGGCGTTTGCATGTTACGGCAGAACGGTAGCCGGTCAAAGTAGACCCCGGAGCGGTAGCGACGGGGTGTCGAGCGGTTCGACACCCCGTCGCTACCGCTCCGGGTTCTACCAACGAAAGCGGAGGGCGTACCGCCCTCCGTTCGCGCGAGTTGTGGTTGGAGGTTAGTTGTCGCGGCGGCGTTGCGGGGCTTGCATCAACTTCGCCGTGTCGAACTTCTCGCCGACCATGTCCTTCCAAGCCTTCTTCTGGTCGGCCGTCAGCCCCTCGGCCACCTTTTCCGTGGCGTCCTTGCGGAGGGCTTCAGACTTCTTCTGGAACTCGGCGAATTTCTTCATGTCCTCTTCGGACGGCCGCTGGCCTTGCCCGCCGAACCGCGGCATGTCCTTCCGCAGCTCGGCCGTATCCTTTTGAAGCTCCTCGTTGATGTCCTTGATCTTGGTCTTTTGTTCGTCGCTGAGTTTCAGCTTCTCTTGCACGTCCTTGTTCGCGAACGCGGCGAAGCCCATGACCTGCACGTTGATCTCGCTCAGCCGCTTGGCCTGCTTCGCGTCCAGGACGCCCTCGACGGCCTTCTTCGTGTCCTCGGACAACTTGGCCATCTTCTCGGCCATTTCCTTGCGTTGTTCCTCGGTCGCGTTGCGACCGCCGCCGCCGCCGAACAGTTCCCGCCGCTTCTCGCCGATCGGCTTCAGCGCGTCTTCGAGCTTGGTCTTTTGTTCGTCGGTGACCTTGAGTTCGTCTTGCAGGACCTTGTTCGTCGCGACCAGGCCGTAGGCGGAAATCTGGCCGAAGCCGCCGCCGCCGAACCCGCCGGGCCGGCCTTGCGCGGACGCCGTCGTGGCAACGGCCGCGGCCAGCGCCGCGGACAGGACGATTCGGAGAACGAGTTTCATACCGCACCTCGGAGAGACGACCACCCGCAAGACTGGGCGACCCGCCCAGGGTAGGTGGCGATGAATTGTTCGCGATAGCTTGCGAACCCGGCCGTGATAAAGAGATGAGAGATTCCGAGAACGCCGTCAGTCCGTGGTGACGTTGTTGCCGTCGGCCCTCGTGCAGAACCGGCGGAAGGCGTCGCGGTCCGGGGCGAACCGGATGTGCCGGACCGACCCGTCGCAGGCGAGCAGGTTCGCCCCCGTAGGGTGGGAGGAGCCGAACTGCGACAGGGCCGCGTCCGGGTCGCCGTCGGTCGTCTGCGGGATGTCGCGGTTCGGCCCCCAGGTGGCCCCGGTGTCCGGATCGGCCGTCGCGGCCCGGACCGCGTCCGCGTCCCACCCCGGCGATACGTAGGGTTCGTCGTCGTCGCCGCTGCGGCCGAGCCGGTCGAGCTTCATCCGCTTCTCGCCGACCATCAGCGTGTTCGACAGGCCGTCCGTAATGTTCGCGAACCGCACCGGCTTCAGGCCACGGCGGAGGACTACGCCGGACGCGGCGGTCGCCGCGAGAGTGTTCCCGGCGTTCCCGGCGTAGTCCCCCTTCCCGACCTCGCCGAGCGCCGTCGGCATCCTCCGCGAGGGGCAGAAATACGCGCGCACCGGTGTCCGACGGACGATCTCGTCGTCCGTCTCGGCGTGCAGCGGCCCCCGCTCGATGTGCGGCAGCAAGTGGTACGGCCAACTCCACTCGGCGCGGCGCTCCGGCGGCGTACCGGTCGCGAAGGTATACGGCCCGGCCTTCGGTCCCGCGCCGGCGGAGCAGTCGGACGCCACGTCGGGGTGAACCGGGTCGTCGCACCCGTTCTTCCCGCCGTGCGGGAGCACGCCGAAGGCGTCGTGGTGGCCGTGGAAGCCGAGGCCGATCCGCTTCAAGTTGTTCGCGCACTGCGTCCGCGCGGCCGCCTCCCGCACCTTCTGCACGGCCGGGAGCAACAGTCCGATCAGGATGACGACGATCGCGACGGCGACCAGCAGCTCGATGACGGTGAATCCTTTCACGCGCGGGGCGGAGGGAGACAACTTCGCGTCCTCCGACGGTGAGAGGAAACTCATGAGAAATGAAGTGCCAATGAAAGTAACCCGGCAGGGATTCCAACGCAAGGGCGAGCGTCGAAAAATCGGCCGGATTGTTCCTGCCCGGTTCTGCCGCCGTCCGCCGCGCTCGAACCTGCTTCCCTTGACAGCCTTCCGGCCATCGCCGACATTAACACTTCCGCAGGGCCACCCGCCACTACCGACCCGAGGGGGCGATGATCCGTTTCGCGTGTCCGGGCTGCTCGTCCACGTTCTCGGTCCCGGACGAAAAGGCGGGCAAGTCCGGCAAGTGCCCGAAGTGCCAGGCGCAGTTCATCATCCCGCAGCCGGAGGGGTCGCCCGCCGCCCCGCCGCCGCTGCCGGCGAACGCCCCGGCCCCCGGCCCGCCGCCGCTGTCCGTCACGACGATCAACATCCCGGCCCCGCAGCCGCCGGCCGCGGACCCGAACGCGCCGGTCGAAATCGACCCGTGCCCGAAGTGCCAGACGAAGTTGTCGGTCGCGACCTCGGACCTCGGCAACGATGTGGAGTGCCCGTACTGCAAGACGGTGTTCAAGGCCGAGCGGGCCGGCACGCGACCGCCGGCCCCGCCGCCCGCGCCGGAAAAGAAGTCGAGCTTCGAGACGGACTTCTCCAGCCGCCCGAAGGCGAAGAAGGAGCGGGACGCAGACGACGACGACCGGCCCCGCCGCCGCAAGCGGGACGACGATGATGACGACCGCCCCTCGCGGCGACGGCGGGATGATGACGAGGATGACGACGACCGGCCGTCCCGCCGTCGCCGGGCCGCCGCGAGCCGGGACGATGATGACGATGACCAGCCGTCGCGCCGCCGCTCGTCCCGCCGGGACGACGACGATGACGACGATGACCGCCCGCGGCGACGCCGTTCGCGGCGGGGCGGCGGCGGGAGCGGGCAGAAGAGCGCGGCCGTTACTGTTGCATCAGCATTCACGATTTTGATCGGAGTCTTTTGGCTGATAGGTGCAGGGTTCAGTTTCTTCGGCGGTGCATTCTTCTACTCCTTGTTTGGCGGCGTTCCTCGAAGAAATATAGATCCCGCTGCTCGAGAGGCTCTGGACGGCTTTCAAACTGGATTCTCCGCACTTTTCATTGGGTGCGGCGTAGTTCTTCTACTTGTGGCATTGCTCCATATTCTTGGCGGTGTTTTCGCCATCCAACGGAAGCAGGGTGGTCGAATCATGGTCATTGTTTGTTCCGTTCTGGGCATAGTTTTGGGTATTTTCGCTTTGATCCAGACTTTCAACATTCTGCTTTCTTCCTTCACACCATCGATGCAAACCGTCCTTTCCAATTTGCTCTCACTACTGCTCACTCTCGGCTACGGGATTTTCACTCTCGTTACGATGTGCCGGTCGGACTACGCCGAGGAGTTCTCTTGACGTGCAAGTAGGGCGCTCTTGCCAGCCCGCGGCGCGAGCAAGGGCCGGACGTCCAAGCCCTTGCTCGCGCCGCGGGCTGACACAAACTACCCTGCCCACGGGAAACCGTGGGCTTTTTTTGTTTTCCCGGATCGGAACCGCGTGGTAGCCTCCGGGTTAGAAGGTTAGATGGTGGTCGTGACAACCGCGGAGCCTCCCATGCGTCGCAAACCGTTTCTTGCCCTCGCTTTAATCGCCGGCTTCGGCCTCGCGTCCCTCCCGCACGTCGGGTCCGCGGCCGACGAGAAGGCCAACCCCAAGAAGCAGAAGCAGGCCGCGAAGAAACTCGCCGACGCGAAGAAGGCCGAGGAGGAACGGCAAGCCGCGGAAGCAGCGAAGAAGGCCGCGGACGCGAAGCGGGCCGAGGCGAGGAAGGCGGCCGAGGAGAATCAGGCCGAGCCGCTGAAGCCCGCCCGCATTGGCGGCGAGAAAGACGCGGCGGCCGTCGCGAAGTTCATCGACGCCCAGGTCGCGGCGAAGCTGGCCGCGGAGAAGGTTCCGGCCTCCCCGGCCTGCACCGACGAGGAATTCGTCCGTCGCGCCTACCTCGACCTCGCCGGCGTCATCCCGACCGCCGAGCAGGCGAAGGCGTTCCTCGAATCGACGGCCGCCGACAAGCGGGGGAAGTTGATCGACGAACTGCTCGACTCGCCGAACTACGCCCGCCACCGGGCCGACCTGTGGATGGCGCTGCTCGTCCAGCGGACCTCGGACAACCGGCGGGTCGATTTCGCCTCCCTGCGGAACTGGCTCGACGAGCAGTTCGCGGCCAACAAGCCGTGGAACGAGGTCACGACCGACCTCCTCACCTCGACCGGGCAGCAGGAGAAGAACCCGGCCGTCGGCTTCTACCTGTCGAACAACACGGTGGACAAGATGACGGACGAGGTCGCGAAGGTGTTCCTCGGCGTGCAACTCCAGTGCGCCCAGTGCCACGACCACAAGTTCAACGACTGGAAGCAGACCGACTACTGGGCGATGGCGCAGTTCTTCATGAAGGTGGAGATCGGCGGCGTCAACAAGGACCCGAACCCGACCGTGCAAGAGAAGCCGAACGTCCGGCGGAACGCCAAGAACAACACCCTGCCGGAGTCGGCGAAGCAACTCGACCCGAAGTTCCTCCAGGGGCCGATGGCCGAGGTCGGCCTGGGCGAGCCGTACCGCCCGGTGCTGGCGAAGTGGGTCACGGCCCCGACGAACCCGTTCTTCGCGAAGGCGACGGTCAACCGGGTGTGGGCGGAGTTGTTCGGCCGCGGGATCGTCAACCCGGTCGATGACATGGTCGGGCAGAACCTGCCGTCGCACCCGGAACTGCTGGAGGCCCTCGCCGCCGACTTCGCGGCCAACGGGTTCGACCTCAAGCACCTGCTCCGCGGCGTGTGCAACAGCGCCGCCTACCAGCGGTCGAGCAAGCCGGCCGCCGGCAACGAGACGGCCCCGCCGCACCTGTACGCGAAGATGACGGTGAAAATCCTCAGTCCGGAGCAGCTGTTCGACAGCCTCGCGGCCGTGACGAAGTTCGAGGAACCCCGCCCCAAGACGCGGGACAAGGCGGTCAAGGGGTTCCAGCCGGGCGCTCGCGACCGGTTCGTGACCTTCTTCCTCGCCGGGGCGGAGATGGTCAGCACCGTCGAGTACGAGGCCGGCATTCCGCAGGCGCTCAAGCTGATGAACTCGAAGCAGACGGCCAGCGGCAACCCCCTCGCGGTGCGGTCGGTCGTCGGCAACGCCCGCGGGGCGGAGGCGGTCGAGAAGATTTACCTGTCCGCCCTCTCCCGCTACCCGACGGCCGCGGAGCGGGCGAAGCTGACCGACTACGTCGCGAAGGCCGGCAACCCGCAGGAGGCGCTCGGCGACGTGCTGTGGGCCGTGCTGAACAGCAGCGAATTCACCGTGAACCGTTAACACTCCCACGCACGGTCGTGCGTGGGCTTTCGCCCAACCGAACTCTAACCGGGTTTCCACATGTTCTCCTCCCTCCTGCAAGAGCGTTCGCGGCGCGAGGTTCTGCAACTCTCCGCCGCCGGGGTCTTCGGGGCCTCGCTGTCCGGGTGGATGAAGGTTCTCGCCGACAACGTCGCCAAGACGCCGGCCGTGAAGGGGAAGCACAAGAGCTGCATCCTCCTCTGGATGGACGGCGGGCCGACGCACAAGGACACCTGGGACCTGAAGCCCGACAGCAAGGGGGCCGGCGAGTTCAAGCCGATCAACACCGCCGCCGACGGCATCCAGATCAGCGAACACCTGCCGAAGGTCGCCGGCCTCATGAATCACGGCGTCCTCGTCCGCGGGATGAGCACGCCGG
This sequence comes from Limnoglobus sp., assembly GCF_059499385.1. NCBI lineage: Bacteria > Pseudomonadati > Planctomycetota > Planctomycetia > Gemmatales > Gemmataceae > Limnoglobus > Limnoglobus sp. Next base: position 40,715 of record NZ_JCABYM010000006.1, read on the forward strand.
AGGGGGCGCACGGCCGGGCGAAGTACTACCTGCACACCGGCTTCCGCGAGGGCCAGGGCGGGGTCGTGTACCCCAGCCTCGGGTCGATCGTGTCCCAGCAACTCGGCCGGCCGGACGCGACCGTGCCGAACTACGTCGCCATCTCCGGCCGGTCCTACGGGTCCGGGTTCCTCGGGCCGAAGCACCAGCCGCTGAACGTGGTGAACCCGGCCACCGGCGTCGAGGACTTGAAGGCCATCGTCTCGAACACGCAGTTCGAGAACCGGGTCGGCCTGCTCAAGGACATGGAGGCGGCGTTCCACCGGGACTACAAGGTGGACCCGATCAGCGACCACAAGACGACCTACGAGCGGGCCGTCGCCCTCATGCAGTCGAAGGAGTCGAAGGCGTTCGACCTCAAGGAGGAACCCGCCGCCGGGCGGTCGAAGTACGGGACCGGCCGGTTCGCCGACGGCGTGCTCATGGCCCGGCGGCTCGTCGAGGTCGGCGTGCCGTTCGTCGAGGTGGCCCTCGGCGGGTGGGACACGCACATGGACAACTTCGACCGCGTGAAGAAGCTCTCCGGCGAGGTGGACGCCGCCCTGTCGTCGCTGGTGACCGACCTCAAGGACCGCGGGCTGCTCGACTCCACGCTCGTGCTCTGGATGGGCGAGTTCGGGCGGACGCCGAACATCAACGCCCGCGGGGCGAAGCCGGGCCGCGACCACTACCCGCGGGCGTGGAGCATGGCCATGTTCGGCGGCGGCATCAAGGGCGGCCGCACGATCGGCAAAACCGACAAGGAAGGCGCGGAAGTCGTCGAGCGGAAAACGTCCGCCCAGGACCTGCTCGCGACCGTCTGCGAGGTCATCGGGATCGACCACACGAAGGAAAACGTCACCCCGACCGGCCGGCCGATCAAGTTGGTGGACAAACCCAACCCGTTCACGTCGATGATTATGTGACCGCGACGGCGGGAAATCCGACGGTTCCGGGCGGTCGGGGGGAACCCCGGCCGCTCGTCGTTTCTCGAACTTGTGACACGTTGTGTTTCCCGATTCCGATTCGTAACGTATACTCTGAGAATTCATACCCCACGGGCTGCCATGCCCCAGGGAGAGGCCCGGCGTGAAGAAGGCTCTCATCAGCGACATCCACGGCAACCTGGAAGCCGCGGAAGCGGTACTGGCCGACATTCGGTCGTTGGGAATTACGGACATCTACTGCCTCGGCGACGTGGTCGGGTACGGCCCGAACCCCCGCGAGTGCATCGACCTCGTCATGGACTGCAAGCTCGTCCTCCTGGGCAACCACGACCAGGGGGCGATGTTCGACCCGGACGGGTTCAACCAGGCCGCCGAGAAGGCGATCTTCTGGACCCGCGCCCAACTCGAGGCCGGGAGCGAACCCCGCAGCGTCCGCGAGAAGCGGTGGGAGTTCCTGGCCGACCGGCCGCGGTCGTTCAAGGAGAACGGCTTCCTGTACGTCCACGGGTCGGCCCGCAACCCGCTCAACGAGTACGTCTTCCCGGAAGACATTTACAACGCCCGCAAGATGGAGCGGATCTTCTCGCTCGTCGAGAAGTATTGCTTCCAGGGGCACACCCACGTCCCCGGCGTGTTCACCGAGAACATGCAGTTCCTCAGCCCGGAGGACGTGGAGGGGACGTACAAGCTGGACGACAAGAAGACGCTGTGCAACGTCGGGTCCGTCGGGCAGCCGCGGGACGGGAACAAGAAGGCGTGCTACGTCATCCTCGAAGACAACACGATCACGTTCCGCCGGGTCGAGTACGACTGGACGAAGACCCGCGACAAGATTTACGCCATCCCGGACCTGGACAATTTCCTCGGCGACCGGCTCGGCGAGGGCCGGTAGAAATCCTCGACCAGACGCCGCGAATAGCCCACGGGCCGACCCGTGGGTTTTCCCATTCATAAGATGGTCGTATCGCGCCGACCGCCCGACCTCCCACCCGACACTCATGCAAAACTCCGGCCTGGCCAACCTCGTTCGCTTCCTGCTCGTCGCCGTGGTGATGTACGTCGCGTGGTCGTACCTCGTGCCGCCGAAGCAACCGCCGCCGGAGGAGCCGGAAGGCCCGAAGCTGCCGAGCGTCACCCGCGAGCAGGCCGCGGCCGTCGGCGGGGCCGCGATCCTGGCCGGCGAGCCGTTCAACAAGCTGTCCCCCGGCCGCCCGCCGCGGCCGCCGGAGGCGAAGCCGGCGGTCAACACCCCGCCAGCGCCGACCGAGCCGCACAGCCTGGTCGCCCTCGGCGACGAGTCGTTCGCCCTGAAGGTGCTGCTCACGAACAAGGGCGCGGGCGTCCAGCAGGTCATTCTGAAGAACTACGACGAGGCCGACCGCCTCGGCCGCCCGGTGAAGGACCCCGCGACCGGCGGCAACCGGCCGCTGTACCTCATCCCCGGCTACGTCCGGCCGACCTACCTCTACCTCGCGGAGCCGACCGAGTACCCGACGCTCGCCCCGAACCTGTCCGCCGCCGACCTCGCGGCCGGGAAGAAGCCGGGGCCGGTCCTCAACGGCGACCAACTCGCGGCCCCGTCGTACACGCTTCTGCACTACCCCGCGAAGGACGACCCGAACCGGCCGCTCGACAAGGACAACAAGACGAAGCCGGAGGACGACCGCATCCCGCTCGCCACGCTCGGCGAGTTGAACTGGAAGGTCGTCTCGATCAAGCAACCGGCCGACGGCCCGTGGGAGGTCGCGTTCGAGACGACGCTCGCGGCCCCGTACCACCTCAAGCTCCGCAAGACCTTCACCCTGGACCGCACGGACTACGACTTCAAACTGAAGGTGGACATCCTCCCGCTGCCGGAGCGGCTGAAGGGGTCGGGAAAGTTCCGCTACCAGATCGCCGGGCCGGTCGGGATGCCGATCGAGGGGGAGTGGTACACCACGACCTACCGGTCGGCGTACATCGGCTGGCTGGACGGGTCCGGCACGCCGCGGCGGGAACTCGACGACCCGGCGAACATCCACTACCGGCACGGCGGCGACGAGATCGTGAAGCGCGGCCGGTTTAACTACGCCGCCGTCGGCACGCAGTACTTCGCCTCGGCCCTGGCCATCGACGACGAGGTGACCGACGCCGACCAACCGTGGGAGTACGTGCGGCCGACGCGGACGCTCCCGCCGCCGACGCCGGACGAGCCGAACAAGTTGAAGCAGCCCTACGAGCAGGAACGGCACTTCCTGTTCGACATCACCGTACGGGCCGTGTCGCGGGTGTTCGACCCGGCGGCCGGCGAGCAACTGTCGCACGGGTACGCCGTGTACAACGGGCCGATGAAGGTCCGGCTGCTCTCGCAGTTGACCGGGCACATGGCCGTGCCGCCAGAGACGGTGGACCGGTACTTGACGAAGTACCACTTGGAAACGCTGACCGACTACCACTCGCCGTCGTGGTTCGGCCGGCGGCTGGACGGCATCGGGTGGTCGAGCCTCATCATCCTGACCACGAACATGATGCACTGGCTGCTCGGCCAGTTGCACGCCGTCGCCGGCAGTTGGGGCGCGTCGATCATCCTCGTGACCGTCCTCGTGCGGCTCTGCCTGTTCTTCCCGAGCCGCCGGCAGCAGACGATCAACGCGCACATGTCGGCGAAGATCACAGCCCTGAAGCCGCAGATCGACAAGCTGAACGAGAAGTACAAGGACGACTTCCTCGCGCTCGCCCAGGCGAAGCGGGAGTTGTTCGCCCAGGCCGGGATCAACCAGATGGCGCAGATGGGCGGCTGCCTGCTGCTGTTGCTCCAGATGCCGATCCTGATGGGCCTGTACTTCTGCTTACAGGAGAGCACGTTCTTCCGGCTCGAACCGTTCCTGTGGTTCCCGAACCTCGCCGCCCCGGACATGCTCGGGTGGTGGACCGAGTCGGTGCCGATGATCAGCACGCCGTGGTCCCGGTTCGGGGCGTTGAGCTTCCTGTACCTGGGGCCGTACTTCAACGTGCTGCCGCTGTTCGCGGTGATCCTGTTCTACGTCCAGCAGAAATTGACGATGCCGCCGCCGACGGACGACATCCAGGCGCAGCAGCAGGCGATCATGAAGTACATGCTCGTGTTCACGGCCCTGTTCTTCTACAAGGTCGCGGCCGGGCTGTGCGTGTACTTCATCGTCGGCGGCATCTGGGCCGTGCTGGAGCGGCGGCTCGTGCCGAAGCCGGACCTGACGCAGGCGAATGCCGTGGCCGTCGGCGGCGGCGGGAGCAGCTCGCCCGGCCGGGGCGACGGCGACTCCAACGGCGTTCCCAAACCAACCGGGCCGAAGCCGGGCGGGTTCCTGGCGCGGATGAAGGAAGCGCTCGAAGAGGCGAAGAAGCAGGCCGAGGCGAAGCGGCAGATCGTCAACGACAAGCCGACCGCCGGCGGCGGGGGCGGCCCGCAACAGCCGCGGCAGTCCGCGGGCGACCGTGCGCAGGAGCGGAAGAACAAGAAAAAGCGGAAGTGACCGGAGGCGACATGGCCGCGAAGAAGATTCTCATGCTAGTCGGCGACTTCGTGGAAGACTACGAGGTCATGGTCCCGTTCCAGGCCCTCACGATGGTGGGGCACGCCGTCCACGCCGTCTGCCCCGGCAAGAAGGCGGGCGAGAAGGTCCGCACGGCGATCCACGACTTCGAGGGCGACCAGACGTACAGCGAGAAGCCGGGCCACAACTTCGCGCTGACGGCGACGTTCGCGGAGGTCGATCCGGCGGCCTACGACGCGCTCGTCGTCCCCGGCGGCCGCGCCCCGGAGTACCTCCGACTGAACCCGAAGGTGTTGGACGTTGTGATCCACTTTTTCCACGAAGAGAAACCGGTCGCCGCGATCTGCCACGGCCCGCAGCTTCTGGCCGCGGCCGGCGTGCTGAAGGGCCGGACGTGCAACGCGTACCCGGCCGTCGGGCCGGAGGTGGCCGCGTGCGGCGGGACGTTCCACGAGGTGCCGATGGACGGCGTCCACGTGGACGGCAACCTCGTCACCGCCCCGGCGTGGCCGGCCCACCCCGCGTGGCTGCGGGCGTTTCTGGAACTGCTGGGGTCGAAGGTGGAGGCGTAGTCAGGTCGTCGGGAACAGTTCGTCGAGCGAAGTCGCCGCAACAATTTTCAAGATCAACTCGCGGAGTTGAGTCTCGTTCATCTGTTGAAGGTTCGCAACAACGCCCTCCGGTACCGCGCGGAATTTGCTCTCCAACAGTGCCGTGGCGATGTCTCGGGCTGTCTTTTCCGCGCCCATTTCCATCCCCTTGTCGTACGGCGTCTTGTTTCGCGGGATGATCTTCGTGTACGGTTCAGCCATGATGAGCCTTTCGTAAAGTAGCCGCCCTTCCTCGTCGAGCGGCAAGAATGCGTGAATGCAATCACTCAAGAGGAATCGTTGTTGTTCGGTCAGCGGCGCGTCACCGATTCGCAACAATGCCGTCAGCCCGAGTCGCGGCCAGTCTTGCCTGGGCGCGTTCATCAGGGCCGAGAAGCCGACGCCGAGCCAGTTGTCGCCGTTCACGTATTGTACCGCGTCCAGCGCCGGAAGGCCCACGTACAGGTAGCGGAACGTCAGCACGTTGAACGTGCCGATGTGCTCCTCGACCGTGTCGATGCCGATGCCGTCCATCCCGACGCGGAGGTACAGCACGATCGGCAGCACCGGCAGCCCGTGAGCCTCCCGCAGGTGGAAGTAGTACCGCGGCAGTCGCGGTTTCAGCCGGGCCGTGCGGTCCGCCGACTCAACTTCGATGTGAACGAGCGCCAGCCACTCGTCGGACGGCGGGTCGTCCCCGGACGCGAGCGGCCGGGTAGTCTGTAGCCGGGCGACCAGGTCGAGCAGGTGGCGGTCGCCCTCCGGCGGGTTCGGCAGCACCTCCTTGTCGAGCCACTCCGGGTGGTCCAGGTCGAAGCACGTCGCCCACTCGGGGAAGAACAAGCGCATGAAGTCCGCGAAGAACTCGCGGAGCATCGCCTTGAATCGCTGGTCGTGGTCCACGCGGCGGTCATCCCTCGCGCTTGAACTCCTCGCCCTCGACGCTCAGCACCTTCTCGGACTCGAACCAGACGGTCATGATGCCGTCGTCCTGGCCGTTCTCGTCCGTCAGCGTGAGCAGGATTTCGTTGTTCTCGACCTCGATGCCGACGATCTTCTGGGTGGACGTGTGGTTCATCGGCCCCTGAAGCCGACCGCCGGAGAGGGAACTACGAAAGATCAGCCGCCGGTCGGCCGTGAACTCGTACTCGACCTTCGACACGTCCCGGCCGAACTTCTCGGTGACGCTCCACTTCCCTTCGAGTCGCTTCCAGGCGTCGTCCGCGGACTTCACGGCCATCGGCTGGTGGTGGCGGCGCGGCCACCCGGCCGGCCCCCACCCGCCGCCGCCGCTGCGGGCCATGATGACGACCAGGATGATGACGACAACGACGACGGCCCCGCCGGACAGCAGCAGGGCCGTTTTGAGTGGGACTTCCTTCTTCTTGCGACGGCGACCCATGGCGGCCGCTCCGGGTCAGGTGATGCGGGGGAAGAGTGGCTTCGGTTTACCATCCGCCAGCTCCGCTGTCACGCGCAAATCCTCGGATTGTGGCTCCAATTTTCGCGTACTGGAGTAACTCACATTTCCCCAGGGCGTTGGGAAATTGAAGCTATTGTAGATGGCTTCAGTGCTTTTAGGCATGTATGGCTTAAGCCAGATAGCAGCCAGCCGTAATCGTTGAACCACTTCAAATAGGATGAGTTTCGTTTTCTCCTTGTCAGTTTTTACGAGTTTCCAAGGGGCATGGTACTCAAGGTATTGATTCGTGGGTGTCAAAAAATCACGGATAAGCGTAGCAAGTGCGAGACTGTACTTGCATCGCTCAATCCAGTGTTTTAAGAGAACGTCAATTCGGTAAGGGGGATTTTCGTGCGGATCGGGGTAAAAACCGGGACCGGTATCCGTTACCATTGAATAGCTTGGAGCCTCAGGAATCCAGCCTGACACCGGCGAGGGAGGACCTTCAACGCTCGGCTTCATTAGCCAGCCATAGTTGCGATGGAGTTCTAGACCGGCAGTTCCCTCAAGTACGCCAGAATAATTCTTGGTAATGAGGGTAATGCACCTGCTGAGCGTGTTACCGAGGTTATTCGCAAGCTCGGAGTTGTAAATCTCCGAAAAGCGAGTCCAAGAGAATTCGCCATCGGACTCGAACGTGCATTCACGAAGAAAATAGTAGCGAAATGCATCACCGCTAAATTTGCTAATGATATCCATCGGCTCAATCACGTTGCCGAGAGACTTACTAATCTTCTCAACCGTCCCGGATTCCTCGTTCTTAACGTACACGAACCCGTGGCTGAACACTTTCTTCGGCGCGTCCTCGCCCGCGGCCCACAGCATCGCCGGCCAGATGTGCGTGTGGAACCGGGTGATGTCCTTGCCGATGAAGTGCGTGTCGCACGGCCAGTTCTTGCGGAACAGTGGCTCGTCGTCGCCGTACCCGATGCCGGTGATGTACGTCAGCAGCGCGTCGAACCAGACGTAGATCGTGTAGTCCGGGTCGAACGGCAGCCGGATGCCCCACGCCTCGCCGTGCCGCGAGATGTTCAGGTCCTGCAACCCCTCGGCCTCGATGAACCCGATCATCTCGTTCCGCCGGCTCTCCGGCTGCACGAAGTCGGGGTTCTCCTTCAGGTGCTTCAGCAGCCGGTCCTGGAACGCGGACAGCTTGAAGTAATAACACGGCTCCGACCGGCGGACGAGCGGCCGCTTGTGGTTCGGGCACTGCCCGGCGTTCTCCGCGTGGACCTTGTCGCTCTTGAACTCCTCGCAGCCGGGGCAGAACCAGCCCTCGTAGGCCCCCTTGTAGATGTACCCGTTGTCGTACACCTTCTGGACGAACTTCCGGCAGCACTGCTTGTGCCGCTCGTGGCTCGTCTGGATGAACACGTCGTAGCTGATGTCCAGAGCCTTCCACACGTCCTGGAACTGGCGGGCCATGTCGTCGCAGTAGGCTTGCGGCTCCTGGCCCAGTTCCTTCGCGCGGTCGGCGACCTTGAGCGTGTTCTCGTCGTTGCCCATGAGGAAGAAGACGTCGTACCCCTCCATCCGCCGGTAGCGGGCCTGCACGTCGGCCCCCAGCTTCTCGAACGCCGTGCCGATGTGCGGCCGGCTGTTCGGGTAGTCGATCGCGGTCGTCTGGAACCACTTGGGTTTCGTCGTCATGCGTGCTCCGAATTTGTTGCGATGGGTTCGTTTTAGAAGAGCGAGCGCGTCGATGCGAGGTTCGTTACGATGGATCGGTCCGGCCAACAGACCGCATCACAAGTGGGGTATGTGTGACGCTTCGCCAGTCGAATCATCGACCTGAACACAGAAGAAGTCCGGGAGCGCAATCAACTCTTCTGACCTTTCGCACAACTCTTCTGACCTTTCGCAGAAACTAAAGTACACATTCCATATTCGTGGATGACGGTCGGCGAAGTATTCGCTCCCGTCAAGAACGAAAGGAGCACACCCAAGTCTGCCCGCGTACTCGGTAGCGATTCTCTCAACCTCTTTCTGGTTCATGTTCGGCATCACGGCGTACTCAAATCGAATTGGTGGCCGAACAAGCTGACGTTGATCGTAAACCATCACGGTGTGTCCGGGTCGATCCCGGCGGCCCGGAGCTTGGCGCGGAGGCGCTCAGAGTCGGCTTCCGCCTTCATTCGTTCCGCCTCCGACTTTTGGCGCTGCGCTTCCGCGATCTTTGCATCCGTTTCGGCGTTCCGCGCCCGCTTGTCGGCTTCCACGGCCAGTTGCTTCGCGGCTTGGGCCTCGTCACAAATCTCGTCGAACGACAGGAACCGTGTCCCGTCCGGCCGGTAGATCGCCAACTCGTCGCCGCTCATGTCAAAGCGGATGCCAAGGAGGGGACTGACCCACCCGTTGACCTCATCGACGGGAACGAGCCGGTTGCCCTCGCGAACGTGAACGTCGAGGACGTGATCGTCCGGGTCATACACGATGTATTCAATCGCCCCGTACCGCCGATAGAACCGCCGCTTTGCGATTAGTTCGGCTTGCGAATTCCCCGGCGAAAGAATCTCGAAGATGACCTGCGGGAAGACGCCGCCTTCCTCCCACACCTTGTAACTCCCGCGGTGGCCACGCGGGCGGCCGAACGCGACGTACACGTCCGGGGCCTTGCAGATGGTCGGGTCGCCTTCGACCGGGTAAATGAGGTTGTCGCCGGCCACGAACGCGGCCCGGTCGCCGACGCAGATGCGGTCGAGGTTGCCCTTGATCGTAACGATCCATTCGTACTGGAGCGTGTTCTCGGCCATCGGCTTCCCATCTGAATCGGGATACACGATTACACCGGTCGGCTTCGGCAGCTTGCCCATGTTCGGCCCTCGGTCACTCACCCAATGATAACCTTCTCCCCCGGTTCCGGCACGCGGACGTCGGGGAACCCGACGCCGCGGAGCGTCTCGGCCATCGCGTCGGCCTGCTCGTGCTCGCCGTGGATCAGCCGGACCTTGCCGACCTTCCCCGCCAGCGGCGACAGGTACGCCAGGAAGTCGTCCCGGTCGGCGTGGCCGCTGAACCCGTTCAGGTGGACCACGTCGATCCACTTGTTCCACTCCCGGCCCTGGAAGCGGATCGTCGGCTTCGACTCCAACAGCTTCCGGCCCGTCGTGCCGGCGGCCTGGTAGCTGACGAGCGCGACGGTGCAACGGGGGTCGTCGATGTTCTGCTTCAGGTGGGCGACGATCCGCCCGGCGTCGCACATGCCGGCGGCCGCGACCACCACCAGCGGCCCCGGCCGGGTGACGACCTTCATGCTCTCCTCGAACTCGCGGACGTACCGCACGCCGTCGCCGCCGAGGATGCCGTGGCCCTCCTTCACCGCGTCCGCCACGTCCCGCGACAGGCTGTTCGGGTGCGACCGGTACACGTCCACGATGTCCGCCGCGAGCGGGCTGTCCACGTAGATCGGCACGTCCGGGATTAGCCGCTCGCGGAGGCCCTTTTGAAGTAGGTGAACGATCAACTGTGTGCGGCCGAGGCTGAACGCCGGGATGAGTACCTTGCCGCCGCGGGCGACGGTCGTCTTCACCACGTCGAACAGTTTCCGCACCGTGTCGGCCATCGGCTCGTGGACGCGGTTGCCGTAGGTGGACTCGCACACCAGCACGTCCGCCGCCGGCAGCGGGTCGGCGGCCTTCAGGATCGGGCTTTCGCGGCGGCCGAGGTCGCCGGAGAACGTCAGTCGCCGCGGCCGGTCCGGGTGGTCGATGACGACGTGGACCGCCGCCGAGCCGAGGATGTGCCCGGCCTCGACGAACCGCACCTTCACGGAGCGGCCGATGTCGAATTCTTTGTCGAACGGGACGGCGACGAGCTGGTCGAACACCCGGCTCACGTCGTTGTGCGTGTACAGCGGCTGCACCCACGGCTCCGCGTAGTTGCGGGCGATGTTGATGTGGGCCGCGTCCTCCTCTTGAATCTTCGCCGAGTCGCGGAGCATGACCCGGAGCAGGTCGCGGGTCGGCGGCGTGCAGTAGATCGGCCCGGCGTACCCGCGGCGCACCAGCGTCGGCAGGTTGCCGCAGTGGTCGATGTGGGCGTGGCTGACGATCACCGCGTCGAGTTGCTCCGGGTGGAACGGGAAGTGGCTGTTGCGCTCGCGGGCTTCTTCCCGCTTCCCCTGGTGCAGGCCGCAGTCGAGGAGGACTTGCTGGTTGGCCGCGTCGAGCAGGTGCATCGACCCGCTGACGGACGCGGCCGCCCCCCAGAACGTGAGGGTCGGTTCCTTCGGTGTGGAGTTCATGACGATATTGTAAAGGCGGTGGGCAAGCGTAGAACGCCGGGGAGCCGGTTCTTCTCCCTAACCGAACGAGATTCCCACGATGCAACCCACACGCCGAGCGTTCCTCGCGGCCGGCGCGGCAGCCCTCGCCGCGCCGACCGCATTCGCGGCCCCCGAACGGAAGAAGTTGGTGATGATAGCCGGGACTCAGAGTCACGGACCGGGCGCTCATGAGTTCAACGCCGGTGTGCGCTTGCTCGCGAAGTGCTTGGAGAGCGTCAAGGAACTGACGCTCGAAGTCTGCCTCAATGGCTTCCCGCAAGACGAGAAGGTGTTCGACGGCGCGGCCGGTATCCTCTGCTACGCGGACGGCGGCGACAAGCATCCGCTCATTCAGGGGAAGCGGATGGCGTTCATCGACGGCCTCATGAAGAAGAGCGTCGGCCTCATGTGCGGGCACTTCGGCGTCGAGGTCCCGAAGGACCTCGGGGCGAACGAGTTCCGCGACTGGATCGGCGGGTGCTACGAGCATGCGTTCTCGTGCAACCCGATGTGGTCGCCGGAGTTCAAGACGTTCCCGGATCACCCGATCGCCCGCGGCGTGAAGCCGTTCAGCGTCAAGGACGAGTGGTACTTCAACATGCGGTTCCGCGACGGGATGAAGGGCGTGACGCCGATCTTGTCGGCCGTGCCGCCGGACGCGGTACGGGACGGCCCCTACGTCTACCCGAAGGGGCCGTACAAGCACATCCAGGCGGCGAAGGGGAAGGAGCAGGCCGAACACATGATGTGGGCGGCCGAGCGGTCGGACGGCGGCCGCGGCGTCGGGTTCACCGGCGGGCACGTCCACCGCAACTGGGGCAACGAGAGCTTCCGGAAGGTCGTGCTGAACGCGCTGCTGTGGATTTGCAAAGTCGAAGTGCCGAAGGACGGCATGGCGTCCACGGTAAGCGAGGGCGACCTCGCGGCGAACCTCGATCCGAAGGCGAAGAAGAAGTGAGTTCGTGATTTTGCATTTTTCATTTCAAACTTTGCATTGGTCCAGATCAGTTCGGACCAATGCAAAGTTTGAAATGAAAAATGCAAAATGGATTACTCGCGGAGTTTCGCGAACTCGACGTTGAACTTCTTCGGGTCGAAGTTCGCGAACAGGAGTTGTCGGCCCGGCAGCACCTTCCCGACGGGAACCGGTCCCTTCCAATCGGGGTTCGCCTTCAGAATGTCGGCGACGACCGCCTGGTTGCGGACGCCGATCGGGATCACGTCCCTCATCGCCTTGTCGAACGCCGACACGTCTCTCTTCCGGGCCAGTTGCAGCGACCGGTACGCCCAGGCCAGGTGCATCGTCGCCTCGGTGTCGCCGTACCACGCCGGGGCGGTGGCGGCGGTCGCGATGTCCGCGACGAGCTTGTCCGTCGCCGCGGCCGAGTAGTTCGCCTTGTCGATGGCGTCGTTGAAGCTCACGGTCCAGGCCGCGAGCGCGCTCGCGGCTTTCGCCACGTCCGACCCCTTGCCGTATGCGAACGGTGACGCGGTTGCCGCCCGACTGATCGTCCTCCATGCGTCCGGGAACTGGCCGCTCAGCCCCTTCAGGTTGTCGTCGAGCGTTCCGGCGTGCGCGATCACCGTTCCCGGCAGGGCGGCCGTCCACGCCTTCAGCGGCGGGCGGCCGGGGACGCGGTCGCCGTACCCGCGCTCCTGGCGGGCGCTCGGGTACTTCAGGTCGTGGTGGCACGAGTAGCAGTCGTACCGGGCGTAGTCGAGGCCGTCACCGTCCTTCGCGGCCCGGTTCGCCTCGGCTTCGAGGAGCTTCATCTCGGCCTTGAGCGACGCGAGCGCCCCGGCGGCCATGTGCCGGGCGAGGTAGTTGTCCTGCTCCGCCGGCTTGAACCGGAACACCTCCCACGCCTGGGCCGGGTTCTTCTTCGCGTAGTCGGTCAGGAACTTCAATTCGCTGGGGTAGCCCCAGTGCCGCGGCTCGTCCTCCATGAACGTGACGAGTTCCAGGGGCGGCAGTGGCGGGTGGCCGGCGGCGTAAATCTCGTGCGTGACGACCTTGTTCTCGTCCGGGTTGCCGACGTGGCAGGACGCGCACAGGTCGGCCTTCACGTGCGGGTCGCGGAGGTTCTTCATCCCCGACTTTTCCTTCACGTCCGGCTTCTCCGTCCGCCACTTTAGGTAGCGGACGTTCCCCTCCTCCACCGCCTCGCCGCCGTAGTGCGCCGCTTGCCACTCGTTCTTCACCCCATGGCAGGTGTTGCACCCGACGCCGAGGGTGTCGCGGCGGACGAACTCCCGCAGCTCCCGCTTCCCTTTCGAGGTCGGGTTCGTGTCGGTCGAATGACAAGTCAGGCAGCGGTAGTCTTCCGTCACCTTGTAGCTCGGGTTGTCCCCGGCGAGGAACTCCTGCATCTTCCGCGCGACCGGGTTCTTCTCCGGCATGATCTGCTCATACGCCCGGATGTGCGGGTCGTTCTCGAACCAGGTCTTGCTCTCGTTGAGCCGGATGAATTCGTGCGACTTGAAGTCGGTGATGAACGACTTCGCCCCCTCCGAGTCGGCGCTGATGTGGCACGTCCGGCAGCCGGCGACCTCGGCGTTCGTCCCGGCGACCTGGGCGTGCGCCGTCGCCCCGCCGAGCAGGCAGCCCACCAGTGTCGCGGCGAGCCGGAGGATCGGGCCGCCCCGGACGAGTCGCGTCGCCATTCGTCGCCCCTTCTTAGTGCGTCAGGTCGTGCAGCTTCTTGAACCCGTCGTACACCGAGTTCGGCTTGAAGTCCCGCGGGCTGTCCACCCGGGTGCCCGTCGTCGGGAACGCGAGCTTCGTCCGGAGGTCCACGAGCGAATCCGTCCACGCCGCGACGGCCGGGTTCGCCTTGCCGCCCGCGGCGTGGTAGATCGCGGTCAGGGCCAGCGCGTGCTGGGCGAGCACGTCCCAGTCGTAGTCGCGGAGCTTACCGGTGGCCTTATCGTAGACGTTCTCCGTCACGATTGCACCGAGTTGTTTCAGTTGCGGTCCGGTCAGCCCGTTCGCGTAGGTTCCGGCCTGCAACGTCTGAAGCCAAGCGTCGAGTTCGGCCGTCGTCGCCTTCGCGAACGACGCCACCTTCGTTTGGCTCGGGACCGGCTTCTCCATCTCCGTCCGTAATGCACTCAGAGAACTCAACGCCGCGGCCGACTCGGCGGGTTGGATCACGCCCGCCAACTTCGGCAGCGCCTTCGCGAACGAGCCGTACCAGAGTTGCCAGCCGGGGAGGCCGGCCTTCCGCGGTTTCAGCGCGTTCGTCGTGTGGCCCCGTAGCTCTTGCCCCAGGTTCTGGTGGCAGGCGTAACAGCTCGACTCGGCGAACTCCGGCCACGGGGCCTTCTGCGCCTCCGCCCGCTCCGCGCGGGCCGCGAGCAGATCGACCGCCGCCCGCAGGCTCGCCACCTGCCCGACGAGCCACGTCCGCACCTCGAAGTCCGGGTTCGGAACCTTCTCCTCCCAGTGTTTCTGCCGGTACTTGTCGCTGTAGTGGTAGCGGGTGTACTCGAACGACAGCCGCGGGTGGCCGGCCGCGATCAGGTCGTGGTTCACCTCCCGGTCGCGGCCGCCGACGTGGCACTGGGCGCACGTCAGCACGCGGGCGACGGGGTCCTTCGTCGGCACGAACCCGAACTCCTCGAACTTCTCCCGGTCCGACAGCGACTTCCAGAACGGCAGGTAGTGCAGGTTGTTCCACTTCACCGACGGGCCGTGGCAACTTTCGCAGCCCACGCCCTCGTTCAGCTGCTTGCCCGCCGGTTCGCCGTTGTAGTGCCGCTCCTCGTTCAGGGCGTGGCACTTCAAGCACTGCGCGTCTTCGTGCGCCGGCACGGCGCGGCCGAGGTTCTTGCTGATCCGCACGGAGTCTTCGTTCAAGAGAACCTGATACGCCCGCGTGTGCGGGTCGCTGTCCATCCAGGTCGAGTGTTCGCCGCGGAGCTTCGTCGTCTCGCCGCTACCGTGGCAGCTCGCCGCCGAGCAGCCGACCGTCGCGGAGAACTGGCCCTGCGGCGGCTGCACGCCCAGCACCGGCGGCTTCGGGGCGGCAGCGGGGTTCGCCGCGTAGGTGGCGATCGTCACGCTGGCGGCCAGACCGACGAACAACGCGGCGTAGCGAAGGCCCACGGCAGCACCTGGGGTCGGGTCGAGAGGTCACTCGGCGGTGCGACAATTTCGCACTCTATTACGATTCCCCACGCGCGGGCGATGGGACGGCCCCGCGACGGGCGAACCGGGACGAGTTCCCCGCGGCCGTCCCGGACAGTCGTTCCAACCGGCAGACCTTCGGCCGGTCACGGCGGTAATTTTTGCAACTCGGCCCGGAGCAACCGGCGGAGGTCCGCGACCGTGTCTTCCACCTTCGGCCGCTCGGCCGGGTTCTTCTCCCAAAGCCACCGGCTCTCCGGCTTCCGCTGGTAGCCCCGGTAGCCGGGGGCGGCCTTGTCGGTGTGTTCCCGGCGGACCGGTGGTTCCGCCGTGCCCCAGAGGGACAGTTGGAACTGCCCGAATCGCTCGCCGACTTCGGCCGTCGGACTCGCCCCCGCCGTCCGCAGGCTGGCGTCGAGCGACCGAAGCGCCAGGTAGTGGCGGTTGGCTTCCTCCCAATTCCACGGCGAGGTTTGCCACGGGCCGCTCAGCAACTCGACGATTTTCTTGCGGAAGTCGGGGTTCTGGCCGCCGGGCGGTTTCAGCAACGGGAACGCGAGTCTCTCCTTCCGCGCGCGGAGAGCTTCGAGTTGCTTCTTGGCGTTCTGCCCGTATTGCGGGACGGTCTCCGGCGGCAGTATGGATGACGCCCCGATCCAAGTGGGCTGGCCGAGCTTGCGGGTTGCGGCCTTGCCTTGCGTCTGCCCCTTCGCGGCTTCCGCCCGCCACTCGGCCGGGACGAGACGGTGGTGGCACTGGGAGCAGTTCCAATCGGCGAACTCCGGCAGCACGCTCCGCGGCTCGCCCTTGGTTCCTCGCTCGATGCGGTCGATGCTCAGCTCGCAGTACGCCTCCTCGACCGCAATCTGACCGAGCAGCCAGCCGTGCAGGGCGTTGTCCCGGCCGGGGTCGGGCGACGGGCCGCGGTGCTTCGGGAACCAGTGCTTCGACAACTTCGCCTGGAACGCGGCGAAGTCGAACTCCAGCCGCGGGTGGCCGGCGGCGATCATGTCGTGGTTCATGTCCCGGACCGGGTAGCCGCGGTCCTTGTCCGCCGCCGCGCCGACGTGGCAGCCGGCGCACGTCTTCGCCTGGACCGACCAGTCGTTCAGGTCGATCATGCCGTGGTGCGCGAACTCCGTCGCGCGGGTGGCCGGGTTCGTCCAGCTGGTGTGCGCGATCTGCCACCGCTCGGCGTTCCCGTGGCACGCCTCGCAGCTGACCCCCTCGGCCCGCATTCGGTTCAGCGGGTCGTCGGCCGGGTTCGGCCTCACGAGGTCTTCCCGCGCCAGGGCCGGGTTCGAATGGCACGCCAGGCAGCGGAAGTCGCGTGTCGCGTCCGCGGGGATCGAAGAGTCGCCCGCGTGCAGCCGCTTCGAGATGGCCTTGCCGAGCGGCGATTCCAGCGCGGCGTAGGCCCGCGTGTGCGGGTCGCGGTCGATCCAGCGGGTGAAGCTCTCGTGCCACACGTCCGGCGGCAGCACGCCGGGCGTCGTCTCCGGCCGGCCGTGGCAGCCGGTCGCGGCGCACCCGGCCATGCCGATGGTCTGCCCGCCGCCGGCGGGTTGGGCCGCCGCCGGCTCGGCCGCGCCCGGCCGCTGGGAGAGCGTGACGCTTACGGCCACGAGGCCGATCAGTGCCGCCGCGCCCGCCCGATGTCGTGGAGCCGAAGACATGCCCGCCATTCCCCCAGCCGGTGTCGCGACAACACAGGCATCATGCGAGGGGGACGATGGGTACGCAAGTCCCTTCTTTCGCGAACGGAAAGATTTCGCCACTGGCCGTTCGCGCACGGGGCCGCACAACAACTTTGCAAAAGTCGTGACGTGGGTTGTTGACACGGGTTCGGATCGTCTGCTAGTTTCGTCGGGGAAGCTACCGGTCCCGACACGGACGTTCATCAAGTCACTCGCAAGATTGGGGCAACTTCGTGCTGCTGGGACGCGATGCGACGATTCGCCAGCGGGTGGCCCGCGTGCTATTGTGGACGGTCGTGGCCGCCGCCCTGCCCTTCGCGTGGTTCCTGCTCGGCCGGGCCAGGATCGTCGATTGGCCGCGGGCCAGCTCGTGGTTCGGCGTCGTGACCGGCCTCGTCGGGGCGGCCATCATCTTCTTCGAACTCGCCCTCTGGTGGCGGAAGCGTCGCCGCGGCAAGCGGTGGGGGCCGACCAAGCTCTGGCTCTGGTGGCACATCGTCATGGGCTGGGCCGTGCTGCCGATCATCGTCGTCCACAGCGGGTTCTCGTGGGGCGGGATGGTCAGCGCCACTACGATGCTCCTGTTCCTCGCCGTCATCGCCAGCGGCGTCTACGGGCTGCTCCTCCAGCAGTGGATCCCCCAACGGTTGCTCGAACTGATCCCGGACGAGACGGTCGCGGTGGCCATCGACCGGGCGATCGAGAAGCACCGGACGGAAGCCCGGCTGATCGTCGAGGACCTGGTCCCCCGCGACCCGAACGACCCGTCGCCGGCGTGGAACCGGGCCGTGGTAACCGGCGTCCCCGCCCTGAGGCTGCAAGAGTTCCGCGAGAACACGCTCGACCCGTACCTGAGCTACGGTCGGAAGATGAAGTCGCCGCTCAACTCGCGGGCGGACTCGGCCGTCCTGTTCGCCCGGCTGCGGGCGGAACTGCCGCTGGAGGCCCACACCGGACTGGCGAAGCTCGAACGCCTCGCCGACCTGCGGCGGCAGTGGGACGAGCACGCCCGGCTGAACACGTGGCTGCACGGGTGGATGCTGTTCCACGCCCCCGTCTCGGTGGCGATGACGATCTTCATGGTCTTCCACGCGATCAAGGCGTTGAAATACTGGTAACGGACGGCCCATGAACCCGAACCCGAATCATTCCCCGAGTCGCGAGCGGGTCGAGCGGTACGCCGGGCCGTTGCGGCGGTACTTCCGCGAGAACCCGTTCGAGAAGCGGAAGGTCTTCTACACCTTCCTGGCGATCTGTTCTGCCACGCTCATGCTCGGCATCTGGACGCTCACCCGCAGCGACCGGCCGTACTCGCACGGCCCGGTCGCGGACGTTCACACGTCGTTCGACGCGAACTGCGAGGCGTGCCACAAGCCGCAGTCGCTGAGCGGCGTCGGGCTGAGCGCGTTCAACCCGCAGGCCCGGTGGCTCGACCTGCAATGCCAGACGTGCCACGCCGGGCCGGACCACCACCGGGACATGAAGTGGCCGGCCGACTGGCCGAAGCAGGAGACGGACGCCCAGTGCGCCGCCTGCCACCACGACCACAACGGCAAGGACTTCTCCCTCGTCCGGCTGACGGACGACCACTGCCTGAAGTGCCACGGGAACCTCGCCGACTACCACAAGGCCGGGACGACCCAGTACGCGGCGAAGGTCACGAACTTCGCCGACCCGAAGGGCGGCCACCCGGAGTTCAAGAAGCTCGAACAGGAGAAGGCGAAGCCGCACGAGCGAGGGATGAAGTTCAGCCACGCCCACCACATGACCGCCGGCATCGGGTACGCCGACGCGGCCCGCGGCAAAATGACGAAGGCCGACCTCGCGAAACTCAACGGTAACGACCCGAACGTCATGAATCGGTACAAGTTCGCGAAGGAGGGCGAGCTGGTCCAAATGGAGTGCGCCTCCTGCCACCAACTCGACGGCGAGCGGAAGGGGCTGGACGCGCGGTCGAACCAGTTCGACGACCTGAAGGGGAACCCGAAGGAGTCGATCCTCCCACCGCGGGGCGACGGGGGGTACTACCTGCCGATCAACTACGAGGCCCACTGCCAGGCGTGCCACCCGCTCAAGTCGCCGGCCCTCACGAGCGACGCCGGGCAGAAGTTCCCGGCGTTCGACCTGCCGCACCGCAAGCAGCCGGCCGAGATGAAGGAAGTCCTGCGGGCGCGGTACAGCGGGTACGTCCTGACGGAGAAGGCGTCGCCGGAGCTGATGAACAAGAACGCCGGCGACGAGGAGACGTTCAAGGTCGGCAAGCAGGTCGAGTCGGCCGTGAACAAGTCTCTGGGGATGCTGTTCGCGAGCGTGAACCCGAACGCGAAGAACGCGATCTCCGGCGGGAAGTGTACCGAGTGCCACAACCTCAGCGGCAACTCGGCGAAGGTCGAGGACGCGAAGGTCGTGGAACCGAACGTCCCGACGGTCTGGTTCGAGCACTCGAAGTTCAACCACAAGGCCCACCGCGGGTACTCGTGCATCGAGTGCCACCCGAACACGGCCCCGGCCCCGCTCGGCAAGGCGACGTTCTCCGCGGACGCGATCTACACCGGCCCGGACCAGAAGATCAACATCGAGGGCGTCGAGTCCTGCCGGAAGTGCCACACGCCGACGTTCACCCGCGAGAACGACCGGCAGTTCGGCGGCGTCCGGTCGAACTGCACCGACTGCCACCGGTACCACAACGGCGACAACCCGTTCCAGGGGCTGGGCGCGGCCGCCCGCGACCCGCACCCGCCGAAGATGAAGCGGCCGTAGGCACAACCCCCACGATCCCCAACACTGGCGGGCGGTTCATGCTCCTCGTTCAGCGACTCCGCGAGATCCAAGACCGACACGGCTTCCTGCCGGACGACGAGTTGCACAAGCTCTCGACCGACATCAACCTGCCGCTTCCGAAAATTCAGGAGGTGGTCAGCTTCTTCGCCCACTTCCGCCCGGAGTGGGACAAGCCGAAGAAGGTGGAAGCCTACGTCTGCCGGGACATGGCGTGCCACCTGAAGGGCGCGCCGGCGGTCGTGCAGGAGCTGAAACGGATCAGCCGGGACAACATCGACTGCCACATCGACGGCGTGTCCTGCCTCGGCCGGTGCGACCGCGCCCCGGCCCTGTTCATCAGCCGCCACGGCGACCACCACCATCACGGCGAGGGGGACGACACGCTCCACCAGGAGACGGTCGCGAAAGAACACAACAACCCGTTCGCGGAAGGGGACCGCAAGGGGACGTTCCACGAGTGGGTGTACGCCGGGCGGACGCCAAAGGAGTACGGGCAAATCCTCCAGACCGCGCTGGACGATGGCGAGGTGCCGATCCCGGATTGGGACTACACGTACAACGTGAACCGCAACGAGTGGCAGATCGACCCCTACGACAAGCCGGACGACTACTACGGGGCGGTGCGGGCGGTCGTGAAGGACATGCCGAACCCGGTCCCCTACGTTGCCGCACGCGTGCCGAAGGACGTGCCGGACAAGGACAAGCGGAAGTGGGAGGAGAAGTTCATCGCCGACCGCAACCCGTGGTTGCACAAGCTGCGGGTGTCGGAGTTGCTCGGGATGGGCGGGGCCGGGATGCTCGCCCACGCGAAGTGGAGCGCCGTCTGGCGGGAGGACCGGGACGAGAAGTACATCGTCTGCAACGGCGACGAGAGCGAACCCGGCACGTTCAAGGACCGCGAGCTGCTGCTCCGCAAGCCGCACCTCGTCGTCGAGGGCGTCATCCTCGCCGGGCTGATGACGAACGCCACGCGGGGGTTCATCTTCATCCGCCACGAGTACCCGGAACAGATCAAGGCGTGCCGCGCGGCCATCGCCGAGGCCGAGGCGATGGGGGCGTGCGGGACGAAAATCTTCGGCTCGAACCGCAACTTTCAGGTCGATGTCTTCGTCTCCCCCGGCGGGTACATCTGCGGCGAACAGACGGCGCTCATCGAGGCGATGGAGAGCCACCGGGCGCAACCGCGGAACCGGCCGCCGGAGTTGATGACGAACGGCCTGATGGACAAGCCGACGGTCGTGAACAACGTCGAGACGCTGGCGTGGACGCCGCGGATCATGACGAGCGGCGGCGACTGGTACCAGAACGCCGCGGACGGCGACTTCGTCGGCCGGCGGATCATCTCGATCAGCGGCGACCTGGTGAAGCCCGGCGTGTACGAGGTGAAGGTCAGCGACACCCTCCAGAAGGTGATCCAGTACGCCGGCGACTGCACCGGGACGCTGAAGGCCGTGGCCACGTCCGGCCCGTCCGGCGGCCTCCTGCCGATCCTGGTGACCGTCGCCGGGCAGTTCGCGGCCCGCCTGTCGGCGGCCGTGTCCGCGATCGACGACCCGGACGGCCAGCGGCTCCTGGTGAAGATGATCCGGTACGGCCTCCGCGACGCGGAGCAGCCGAAGGTGGCGATGGACCTGCCGAACGAGGTCGGCCCGTGCATCGAGCAACTCGCGGCGATGGAACAGGCCGGCAAGCGGTTCTTCTTCGACATCCGGAAGATGCCTCTGGACCTGAACCAGTTCAAGGCCATCGGCAAACTCCTCGGCGTCGGCATGGGGAAGGACGCCGACATGATGATCGGCGCGTCGATGGGCAAGTCCGCCGGCATGATGCTCGGCGCGGGGATCGTCGTGTACTCGAAGGAGGGCGCGCCGAACATGCTGGAGCACGCCCTGAACTTCACCGAGTTCTTCCGCAACGAGTCGTGCGGCAAGTGCGTGCCGTGCCGCCTCGGGTCGCAGAAGCTGGTGGAGATCGGCACAGACCTGCTCCACCGGACGACCCGCGGCACGCTCGCGAAGAAGAACAAGCGGGACGAGAACGGCCGGGAGCTGCCGGGGCTGTTGCAGCAGGCGTCGCTCATCAGCGACATGTCGCTGGCGATGGTGATGACCTCGATTTGCAGCCTGGGGCAAGTCGCGCCGAACCCGCTGATGACCGTGCTACAGTACTTCCAGCACGAAATCAAAACCGTGGAGTGACAAAGTAGTAGGCACACTCCGCGTGCCGTCTCGTTCATGCGCCCGGAGAGTTCGTCCGAGCCGCCGCGGTCGATAGCAAACGGCACACGGAGTGTGCCTACTACTATTGGAGTTCGATTCATGGCGATCTCACTCGACCTTTGGGACGCGTTCGGCGGCGGCCGGGACGCGGAAACGTCGTTCGCCCGCGACGAGGACGGCAACCTCATCCGCCGCGTCCAGGCCACGCAAAAGGACCTCAGCGAAAAGATCGACATCGTCATCGACGGGTTCGTCGTCAAGGACATGCCGCTGGCGACCGTCGTGAAGGACGCCCAGGGCGTGCCGCAGTTCGACCTCGACGGGCTACCGAAGCTCCGCAAGACGACGATCTACGACGCCGCCACCGAGTTGGTCCGCCGGGAGGCGTGGACGCAGGACGAACTCGAGCGCCGCATCCCGGTGCTGTGCCACCGCGAGCACCTGCACCCGGTCGCCGTCTGCCGGATGTGCTCCGTCCACGTCATCCGCAAGAAGCGGGGCGCGGGCGGCAAACTCATGCCGAACGACAAGCTCGTCCCGGCCTGCCAGTTCGAGATTCAGCCCGGCATGGTCGTCACCACCCGGTGCGGCCCGAACCCACCGAACTCCGAAAAGACGGGCCGCGACTTTACCGCCGAGGTGCTTCAGTCCATCTCCGTCCTTACCGAGTACCTCGTCGGCGACCACTACAAGCCGGACGACTCGCGGCGGAAGATTTTCACGAACGAACTCCGGTCCGTCGCGGAACACCTGAACATCGAGAACCCGCGGCCCGGCCTGCCGATCCGCCTCGACGGCGAGCGGCGGAGCCGCAACGCCGAGCGACACCCGAAGTCCCGGCCGACGATCCCCCTACCGGTCGTGTCGGACAAGTACGTCAGCCTGTCCGAAATGCCGGAGTCCGGGATCAACCCGAAGTTCCCGTACTCGTCCCGGACGGTCGCCGTGGACCACGACCGGTGCATCGTCTGCGACCGGTGCGTCCGGTCGTGTAACGACGTGCGGCCGTTCAAGGTCATCGGCCACACCGGGAAGGGCTACCTGACGCGGATCAGCTTCGACCTCGACGAGAACATGAACGACTCGAACTGCGTGCAGTGCGGGGAGTGCATGAACTCGTGCCCGACCGGTGCGTTGCAACTGAACCGCCGGATCGTCCCGATCGCCCTGCGGGAAGACCTCGGCCTCGTCGGTGTGGACGCGGAGACCGACCCACTGCTCGACGAGTTGGAGAACCCGAAGACGCCGATCAACGCGCGGGCCGTGTTCACTTCTACCACGACCGGCAAGTCCGCAACCGGATTCCTGTCCGCCGAGGAGATGCAGTCGCTCATCTTCCAGTACATCCCGAAGGACTCGCCGAAGCCGGACGAGTTCCAGCCGTTCCGGGACGTGCCGCTGTCGTACCTGCGGTGGAACGAGGGGGCGGTGCGGTATCGGAAGTTGAAGGAAGGCGACGAGATTTGCACCGAGGGGCACTACGCGAACACGGCGTTCTTCATCAAGTCCGGGAAGTTCGGCATCTGGAAGCGGGCCGAGGCGGTGAAGAAAGGTTCCCGCACCCCGCCCGGCCCCGGCGTGCAAAGCCCGTTCACGATCGAGGAGAAGCACACGATCATCGGCGAACTCGCGCCGCTGTCGAACCAGCCGCGGGTCGCGACGATCCGCGTCACGTCGCCGGAGGCGGAGGTGTACGAGGTCACGCGGAACCTGCTGGACATGGCCCAGCGGGCCGAGTCCGCGCGGGACGTACTCGGCCTCATCTACACGCGGAACGCGCTGTTCTCCTGCCTGGACCAGAAGAGCAACAACCCGGACGAGCCGACGCTGTTTGAGGGGCTGTCCGGCAAGGACAAGGCGGACGTGGTGAAGCTGCTCACCGAGGGCATCCGCGACGAGTCGAAAAAGCTGCCGGACACGGCCGGCCGCAAGGAGAAGGACGACGAGGGCCGGCGGATCGTTTACCCGTTACCGGACCCGGACGCGAACCTGCTGCGGGCGACGCTCCGCCGCTGCCAGCGGGACGAGAAGATCGTCATCGAGGGGGAACGGGCGCAGGACTTCTACATCATCCGGTACGGCACGACGAAGGTGTCGATCAAGGTCGAGGACCGCGAGGTCATCGTCGGCAAGCAGACGGAGAACGAGTACTTCGGTGAGGTCGCCCTCATGGAGGACGGCCGCCGCACGGCGACGATCACGGCGCTCGACACGGTCGAGTTGGTCCGTATCCCGAAGAAGTTGTTCCAGGAGATGATTAAACGCTTCCCGCCGATCCGGGAGAAGTTCGAGCAGGTCCGGAAGAAGCGGATGGCGAACACGCTGGTGGCGAAGCCGGTCGTCAACAACTACCTGTCGGACTACCTGAACCAGGGCCTCTACCAGGGCCGCAACCTGCTCGTGCTGGACCTGCACAGCTGCACCCGGTGCGACGAGTGTACGCGGGCCTGCGCCGACTCGCACGGCGACGGGTACAGCCGCCTGTTGCGGGAGGGGATGCGGTTCGGCCGGTTCCTGGTCGCGGCGTCGTGCCGGTCGTGCTACAAGCCGTACTGCATGGACGGCTGCCCGGTGGACGCGATCCACCGGTCCGGGACGGAGCTGCACATCAAGATCGACGACCACTGCATCCGGTGCGGCCAGTGCGAGCGGAACTGCCCCTACGGGGCGATCCAGATCCCGGACAAGAAGGAAGTGGACGCGAAGATCAGCATCGCGGACACGGCCGTGAACTGCGACAAGTGCCACGACCTCGTGCCGGAGGGGGCCGACCCGTTCTGCGTGGCCGCGTGCCCGCACGAGGCGGCGTTCCGCATGACCGGCCCGGACCTGTACCAACGGGTGACGAAGCAGACGATCCGGTGACTTCGACATATAGCGGTGGGCTTGCAACGTCATATAGCGGTGGGCTTGCCCACCGTGCGGGCCGAGTCTTCGAGGCCCGCACCACGCTGCCTCCCGCGGGGAACGGTCCGAGATCGCGGCAACGTTCCCGCGTGAGGAACGCCTTCACGCCCGCGGGTAGCAGATCGCGAAGGGAGGAACGTCGCCGTGGGAGGAACGCCCACGCGGTTTCTCGAAGACTCGAACCCGCACGGTGGGCAAGCCCACCGCTATATGTCCTCGTCCTGCGGGAACTGCACCTGGGCCAGCTTCGCGAACGGGTCGTGGCCGCGGGTGAACGCCAACTCGACGGCGGCCGTGCGGCTCACCCGCACCCGCATCCGCTTCACCGGCTCCGGGAACAGCTCGCCGTCGCAGTACGCCTGGAGCGGCCGCTTGCTCGGGTCGATCGTCTCCAGCACCACCTCCGCGTCCATCGGGATCACGGCCGGCCGCCAGAACGTCGGCCGCAGCACGTTCGACCCCACGAGGAGCAGCACGCCGGTGTTCAGCGGGACCGGCGGCGCGCCCATCGCGCGGGCGTAGGACGTGGAGCCGGCGGCCGTGGAGACGAGCACGCCGTCGCCGACGAGTTTCTTGATCCGCTCCTCGCCGTTGATCGTCACCTTCACCCACGCCGTCTGGCCGGTGGACCGCTCGACCCACGCCTCGTTGAACGCGATCGCCTCCTGCCGCCCGCCACCCACGAACTCGACCTCCACCTGCAACAGCGGCAGGTGGTAGAGCAGCAACTCCTCCTTCCAAAACGTCGTCACGTCCCGGCCGCTGAGGAGGAACCCGAGGCCGCCGGTGTTGATGCCGTAGAACGGCAGCCGCTCCCGCCAGTGCTTGCGGATGGCCCGCAGCATCGTCCCGTCGCCGCCGACGGCGACGACCATCTCCGGGTCGCCGTTCGTGTACGGGGCGAGCAACTCGCCGATGTTCCGGGACGTTTCCTTCCATTCGTCCACGAACATCTCGAACGTCGCGTGCGCCGGCCGGAACGTGGCCCGGTCGTTGTTCGGCACGTCGGAGTAGAGCCGGTGGCGGCGGATGTAGGCGTACACGTTCGGGCGGAGGTGTTCGCCCGCGGACTCCTCGCCCTGGTTGAGCATCATCCGCACCGTTTGACTCGGCAGGTACGGGTCGTGCTCGACGACGCGGTGGTGCGGCGGCAAGTCGGCCGCGTCCATCGGCTCGCCCCGCTCGCGGAGGACGATGAACCCGACGGACTTCCACTGCTCCTCGCCCCGCTCCCATTCGCGGTGGATCATCGACGCGCGGGTCGCCCCGCCGCGGACCCAGTCCGCGGAGATGACGTGCCAGAACTCGACCCCTTCCGCCTGGTAGCGGTCGGTCAGGTGCGCGGGCGGACTGTGGCTGTTCTGTTCGAGGTCGGTCAGATCGACGGTCAGTTTCTTCAACCCGCGGAAGTGCAGGTCGCTCATCGTGGCCCGGTGGACGGGCAGGCTGTCCGGCACGGCCGACGGCTTCGGCCGCGGGCCGGACGGCACGACGATGACCCGGTCGAACTGCTCGACGAGCTTCTCGGCAATCGTGCGGTGGTGCAGCGTCGGCGGGTCGAACGGGGCGTGGTACACCGCGAGCCGTATGGTCATGAGGCCGAGCACCTGCGAGCGGATGTGGGTCCGCTCGCATTGTATCGGCCCCGACCGGAAAGGCTTACTCTCCCCCCTGGGACCGCGGGCGTCCCGCCCGCCCAC
Organism: Limnoglobus sp.; assembly: GCF_059499385.1. Lineage (NCBI taxonomy): Bacteria > Pseudomonadati > Planctomycetota > Planctomycetia > Gemmatales > Gemmataceae > Limnoglobus > Limnoglobus sp. Next base: position 66,941 of record NZ_JCABYM010000006.1, read on the forward strand.
CTTCCCCGGTGGCGGGGACCCGTCTTACGGGGCTGGGGCCGTGGCGGGCGGGACCCCGCGGTCCCAGGACGGCCACCTTCTTGGAACGGCTTACTCGTGCCCTTCGCCGCCGCCGGTCTTCTTCTCGTGCTTCGCCTCGCGGATCGCCTTCTTCACCGGCATCAGCGCGACCACGTCGGTCACCCGGCGGCCTTCCGCGTTGTACTTCGGGAGGAACGCCATCTGGTGCGTCGGCGCGTCGTGGAAGTAGCCGAGGAAGACGCGGCCCGGCCGCCGGCCGAACCCGACGTAGTCCCAACCGAACGTGCCGTCCTGCACGCCGGGGCCGTCGCCGTGGACGAGCCGCCCGCCGCCGACGTACCCGCCGGCTTGGTGGGGGGTGATGCCCCCGATCGCGAGCCGCGAGTACGGCTTGACCGTGCCGGTCCCCTCCGGCGTGTGCCGGGCGGGGATGTGGAACGTCGTCGTCCGGGCCGCGAACGGCTCCTTTTCTTCGGCGACCGAAGTGCCGCACGCGGCGGTGACGAGGGCGAACGCGGCCAGGGTGCGCATGGTCGATCCTCCGGGATACCAAACGGTATCGGCCGGCGCGGGGCCGGCCGACCACGTTTTTTCCCCAGAGTAGTAGGCACACTCCGTGTGCCGTCTCGTTCATGCCCCCAGAGAGTTCGCGCCCGGGTCGCTGCGACCGACAGCAGACGGCACACGGCGTGTGCCTACTACTATCAACCTTCCGGGTTCCGCAGGTTCTTCGCGTACGGGACGCGGATGCCGCGGATGAACAGTTCGTCCACCCGGAGCAGCTCGTTCGGCACGCCGAAGTTCCGGCTGCCGGCGTCCGTGACCACGTCGTCCTGATCGACGCCGTCGCCGGACACGCCGAACCCGCCGACGAGGCGGCCGTTCTTGTACAGTGGCGCGGAGCCGGGGAAGAACACGATCCCGTTCTGCCGGGTGATGTTGTTCGGGTCGCGGAAGTTCGTGCCGGGGTTGAACGAGTCGTTGCCGACGACGCTCGTGAACTGCGACGCCGGGGCGCGGGGGCCGACCTGCAGGCCGGTAAACCGGTCGATGCCGATGTCGTCGTTCAACTGCGAGAACGGGGCCGGGTTCGTGCCGTCGATGCCGATCGGGAACCGCGGCTCGCCGAGGTAGCGGAAGCTGCGGTTCGTGAACGCCGTGCCGAGCGGGGTGTCGTCGATCCGGTCGATCGCCTGGAGCGTGTCGGCGTCGGCGTAGTAGGCGACGTTGCGGGCCTTCGCCACGGCCACGTCGATGGAGAAGATGGTCGCGTCCGGCTGGCGGTACAGCCCGAGGATGCGGCCGGTCTTGTCCGCGACGGCGAACACCATCCGCGCCCGGTTGCCGAGCGGCAGCCGGATGGCCGCCCGCGTCGCGTCCGCCTGGGCGATGCCGCGGGTGATGATGTCCTCGACCTCGGCGGCGGTGATGCCGTCCCCGTCGTGCGGGGTGACGAGCCACCCCTCCGGCACGCGGAGGCCGTTGCGGAGGAAGAGCGGGTCGTTCGTCAGGCCGTCGTCGTTCGCGTCCGCGTCCACGACCTGGTTCGCGCCGCTGTTCGGGTCGCCCTGGCCGATCGCGTTGCCGAGTTCGAGCAGCTTCCGGATGCCTTCCGTCGGAATCCCTTCGCCGAAGATTTCGAGATTGATGCCGACGAGGTAGATGCTGTTCAGCCTCAACCGGGCGAGCAGGTCGAGGACCGGCTGGACGGCGATCCCGTCCGGCAGCGCGACGCCGCCGAGGTTGGCGACGCCGCCGATGGCCGCGAACGCGATGTACTCGGCCTCCAACGTGCGGTCCGGCCGCGTCGGGTCGAACGTCGAGGACCGCGAAGAATTCTCCTCCGTCGCGTACCCGGTGCGGCCGGGGAAGAACACGCCGAGGCCGCCGACGACCTGACCGTTCTTGAGGATCGGCACGCCGCCGGGCAGCGTCGCGATGCCGCGGGACTGCGCGCCGGGCAGCAGCCCGGACTCGAACCCGTAGGAGTCCGGCGGGAACAGGTCCTGGCCGTCCGGCACGAAGGCGTCTTCCAGGTCGAACCGCTGCGTCAACCGGATGTCGTCGGCCGTGCCCTTGATCCGGTCCGGGCCGACGTGGAACGTGCCGTCCCGGTTCGTGTGCTCGATCTGGAACAGGTCCACCTGCGGGGTGAACGCCGTGCCCCGCGGGAAGTGGCCGCCGATGGCCGTGTTCGCCACGAAGCCGGGGCCGCGAACCGTCGAGTTCGGGTCCGTGACGTTCGGGTTGGACTCGACTTCGCGTTGGGTGATCGTGCTCTGCGAGATGTTCTCGATGGTCCGGGAGGTCAGCGGGGCGGCGTTGTTGCCGAAGAACGCCCCGGTCCGGGCCTTCGCCAGCGCGCCGTCGATGGCGAAGACCAGCTGCGCCGGGTCGCCGGTGATGGCCGGATCGACCAGCCCCTCGACGCGGACGCCGAGGATGCGGCCGTTGCGGTCGGTGATGACGATTATGGCGTCCTGCGTGGACGACGCGGCCGCGGCCCGGCGGAGCAGCGCGTCCACGTCGGCGGCCGTCAGCGTCGCCTGCGGCAGGCCGAGCGCGTTGTCCCCGAACTGGACCGTCCCCTCGCGGACGAAGTGCGTGTTCGGGTTCGCGCCGATCACGGTGTCGTTGACCTTCACCCGCGTCAGGTTGTTCGTCCCCGCCCCGGCGTCGAACGTGTTCGCCCCGAGGCCGCCCTTCAGCACGTCGTCCCCGTCCCCGCCGAGGAGCGTGTTCATCGCCCCGCCGCCGCTGAGCCGGTCGCTCCCGGCCCCGCCGTCGAGAACGGCGTTGGTGAGGATGTGCTGATCGACCTTGACCGCGTCGTCGCCGGCCCCGGCCTGGACTTCGATGCTCGTGACGGTCGCGGCGGACGCGCGGCCGACCTCCACGCCGGCCTCGGCGACGACCAGGTCCGTCCCGTCGCGGAAGATGGTGATGCGATTGTCCGCGGCGTCGCCGACGACCAGGAGCGCGCCGCCGGTCTGGCTGACGATCACGGCCGGCTGCTCGCGGCCTTCCAGCTGCTCCGCCTTCATTCTCGTGTTCATGCCCCGCCCCCGTGCCCGGACGAATTCGCGATTCATCCCTAACAATCGGCAACCTCGCGCGGGGAATCCGGTCGAAACGCCAACTTTGAGTGAAGCGCGGCCGTCGGCCGCGACCCTGGGCGGGGTGGGCAACGCCGCACCTCCCCCAGCTTGCCCGACAGGAACAACCGGTGCTTTCCTCATGTTCGCGCATCCGGACGCCGATATTCCTGGGGAGCTACGCCGTTCGACTGAAGGGCGATCAGCGTGTCCGGCCGGCCAACCCGCGGCCGGGCGCGGGGGAGAACGTGATGACGAAACAAGCGCGACTCCGGTTCCTTTCCCTCGCGTCCGCGCTCGGGTTCACGAACCTCGCGTTCGGCCAGGCCGCCCCGCCCGCCCCGCGGCCGGACGTGCCGACGGTCCAGATCAAGCTCGACGACCCGACGAAGCCCCGCGACCCGTCGCAACGACCGCTGGAGCCGACGCCCCCGGCCGGGGCGGTCCCGGTGAGCGCGACCGACGTGCTCGTCGCCCCGCCGTTCGACCCGCCGCTCGGGTTCAGCGGGCCGAGTTCCGTCATCCCGCGGAGCGGGGCGGACGCCGAGTTCGTGCCGCTGGAGGACCGGTGGCGGATCGGCTACCCGCGGTGGGACCGGTACGGCAACGAGCAGAAGACGATCGCCGACTCCGCGTTCCGCCTCGGCCGGTTCATCGACCCGTACAACCTGAACGTGCTGAAGGGTGACTACCCGATCATCGGGCAACACACGTTCCTGAACGTGACGGCCACCACGGTCGGCATCTTCGAGGGCCGGCAGATCCCGACCGCGACGACGCCGTTCGAGAGCACCGCGCGACCGTTCCAGTTCGAGAACTTCGGCCGGCCTAACCAGTTCCTGTACTCGCAACTGACGACGTTCTCGTTCGACCTGTTCCACGGCGACACGGCGGCGTTCAAGCCGATGGACTGGCGGGTGAAGGTGACGCCGGCGTTCAACGTCAACTTCATCGACGTGGACGAGTTGGCCGTCGTCAGCCCGGACGTGCGGAAGGGGACGCAGCGGGGCCGGACGTGGGCGACGCTCCAGGAAGGGTTCGGCGAAGTGAAGCTGGCGGACATCAGCTCGGAGTACGACTTCGTGTCGCTGCGGGCCGGGATTCAGCCGTTCAGCTCGGACTTCCGCGGGTTCATCTTTAGCGACGTGAACCGGGCCGTCCGCCTGTTCGGGACGCGGAACGGGAACCGGGACCAGTTCAACCTCGCGTTTTTCCGGCAACTGGAGAAGGAGACGAACAGCGGCCTCAACACGTTCGAGGACCGGGACCAGAACGTCCTGATCGCGAACTACTACCGGCAGGACTTCGGGTTCCCCGGCTACACGTTCCAGACGAGCGTGCATTACAACAACGACGGCCCGGACAACCTGCTGGACCGCAACCGGTTCCGCGTCCGCCCGGACGCGGTCGGGATCGCGCAGCCGCACCGGGTCGAGGTCGCGTACCTCGGGTTCGCGGGGGACGGGCACATCGACCGGTTCAACGTGTCGCACGCGTTCTACTGGGCCGTCGGCCGGGACAGCAACAACTCGCTGGCCGGGAAGCCGCAGTCGATCAGCGCGCAGATGGCCGCGCTGGAGCTGTCCTACGACCGGGACTGGGCGCGGTTCCGCGTGTCCGGCCTGTGGGCGTCCGGCGACAACAACATCTCCAACGGCCGCGCGACCGGGTTCGACAGCATCCTGGACAACACCGTGTTCGCCGGGGAGAACAGCTTCTACAACCGGCAGAACATCCCGCTATTCGGGGTGCAGTTGGTGCAGCGGAACAGCCTGTTCAACGGCCTCCGATCGAGCAAGATTCAAGGGCAGACGAACTTCGTGAACCCCGGCCTGGAGCTGTTGAACTTCGGGTTCGACGCCGACATCACGCCGCGGTTCCGGGTCGTGAACAACGTGAACTTCCTCTGGTTCAACAAGACGGCGGTGCTGGAGCAGTTCGTCTATCAGCGGAAGATCGACCGCGACATCGGCACGGACTTCAGCACGTCGGTCGAGTACCGGCCGATCCTAAACAACAACGTCATCATCCTCGGCGGCGTCTCGGCGCTCGTGCCGGGCGGCGGGTTCCGGCAGCTCTACAACCGGCAGTTCGGCAGCGTCAACACGCTCGGCTCGGCGTTCCTCGAAGTGGTGCTGACGTACTAAACCGGCGACCGCGCCCGGCGGCGGATATGATGACCTCCGACTTCGGCCCGGACTCGGAGGTTTTTTCGTTTCCCCCCTCCGCCGGTGTCACGATGACCGCTCCCGCGAACGTCCTCGTTGTGAACGCCGGGTCGTCCACGGTAAAGTTCGCCTTGTTCGAGTCGGCGAAGCGTGTGATCTCGGACACGATCCAACGTGCGAAGGGCGACTCCGGCTCCGACGAACTGATGCGAAAACTGACCGGCAGACGGGTCGATGCGGTGGGCCATCGCGTCGTCCACGGAGGGGCGAAGTTCACCACGCCCGTCATCGTGACGCCGGACGTGCTGGCCGAGATCGAGTCGCTGTCGGCCCTCGCGCCGTTGCACAACCCGCCGGCCGTCGAGTTGATCCGCACGGCAACGCGGGCGTGGCCCGGCGTGCCGCAGGTCGCGTGCTTCGACACGGCGTTCCACGCCACGCTGCCGCGGGTCGAGCAGACGTTCGGCATCCCGCGGCGGTTCTTCGACCAGGGCGTCCGCCGCTACGGGTTCCACGGCCTCTCCTACGAGTTCGTCGCCGGCCAACTCCCGCGCGTTTCGGAGCGGGCCGCGAGCGGCAGGACGGTCGTGTGTCACCTCGGCAACGGCGCGAGCCTCTGTGGGATGCGCGAAGGAAAAAGTCAGACGACGACGATGGGGTTCACGCCGCTCGACGGCCTGCTGATGGCGACCCGGCCCGGCCGCCTCGACCCCGGCGTGGTGCTGCATCTGTTGAAGACGGGTCTGTCCGTCGAGCAGGTCGAGAACGTCCTCGAACACGAATCCGGGTTGCTCGGTGTGTCGGGAGTTTCACCCGACATCCGCAAGTTGCTCGCGTCGTCCACCCCAGTCGCGGCGGAAGCCGTCGGGTTGTTCTGCCACGTCGTTGCGAAGGAAATCGCGTCCGCCGCGGCGGTCCTAGGCGGTCTCGACGCGCTCGTCTTCACAGCGGGCATTGGCGAGAACTCGCCCGCCGTTCGGCACTCCGTCTGCGAGCAACTCGGCTGGCTCGGCGTGAAACTCGATGAGAGCCAGAACGAACAGCACGCCGACCGGTTGCACGATTCCACGAGCGCCGTCGAAGTCTACCGCCTCGCGACGGACGAGGAGTCGGTCATCGCCCGTCACACCGCCACCCTGCTGGGAGGAACGACGCCATGAGCGGCCCGCTGTCGAACGACGAGCTGACGAAGCTGGACGCCTACTGGCGGGCGGCGAACTACCTGTCCGTCGGGCAAATCTACCTCTTCGACAACCCGCTGCTCCGCGAGCCGCTGACCCGCGACCACGTCAAGCCGCGGCTGCTCGGCCACTGGGGCACGACGCCGGGGCTGAACTTCGTCTACGCGCACCTCAACCGGGTCATCAAACGGGACGACCTTAACGTCCTCTACATTTGCGGCCCCGGCCACGGCGGGCCGGGGATGGTCGCGAACACGTACCTCGAAGGGACGTACACCGAGGTCTACCCCGAGGTGACGCAGGACGCGGCCGGGATGAAGCGGCTGTTCAAGCAGTTCAGCTTCCCCGGCGGCATCCCGTCGCACGCCGCCCCGGAGACGCCGGGCTCCATCCACGAAGGGGGCGAACTCGGGTACGCCCTGTCGCACGCGTTCGGGGCCGTCTTCGACAACCCGGACCTGATCGGCGCGGCCGTCGTCGGCGACGGGGAGGCGGAGACCGGCCCGCTCGCGACCGGCTGGCACGGGAACAAGTTCCTCAACCCGGTCCGCGACGGTTCGGTGCTGCCGATCCTTCACCTCAACGGGTACAAGATCGCGAACCCGACGCTGATGTCCCTGATGCCGCACGACGAGTTGAAGGCGCTGCTCGTCGGGTATGGGTACGAGCCGCACTTCGTCGAAGGGTCCGATCCGACGACGATGCACCAACTCATGGCCGCCACGATGGACGCCGTCGTGAAGCGCATCCGCGACATTTGGAATGAGGCCCGCACCAAGGGGTTCAACGGTCGCCCGCGGTGGCCGATGATCGTGCTGCGGTCGCCGAAGGGCTGGACGTGCCCGCACGAGATCGACGGCAAGGTCGTCGAGGATTCGTGGCGGTCGCACCAGGTCCCGATGGGCGACGCCCGCAAGCCGGACCACGTCAAGGTTCTCGAAGGGTGGATGAAGTCGTACCGGCCGGACGAACTGTTCGACGAAAAGGGGCGGTTGAAGCCGGAGCTGTCGGCCCTCGCGCCGACCGGCGACCGGCGGATGGGGGCGAACCCGCACGCCAACGGCGGGTTGCTGCTGAAGGAACTGAAGCTCCCGAACTTCCGCGACTACGCCGTCGCCGTACCGGAACCAGGCGCGCCCGAGGTCGAGGCGACGCGGGTGCAGGGGAAGTTCATCCGCGACGTGATGAAGCTGAACCTGTACGCGAAGAACTTCCGCGTCGTCAGCCCGGACGAGAACGCGTCGAACCGTTGGCAGGACGTGTTCGAGGTGACGAAGCGGTGCTACGTCGATCCGGTCCCGGCGAACGCCGAGCAGACCTCGCCGGACGGCCGCGTGCTGGAAGTCCTGAGCGAGCACCAGTGCCAGGGGTGGCTGGAGGGCTACCTGCTCACCGGCCGGCACGGGTTTTTCAACTGCTACGAGGCGTTCATCCACATCGTCGATAGCATGTTCAACCAGCACGCGAAGTGGCTGAAGGTGTGCAACCACATCCCGTGGCGGAAGCCGATCGCGTCGCTGAACTACCTGCTCACGTCGCACGTCTGGCGGCAGGACCACAACGGGTTCAGCCACCAGGACCCCGGCTTCCTCGACCACGTCGTCAACAAGAAGGCGAGCGTCATCCGCGTCTACCTGCCGCCGGACGCCAACACGCTGCTCAGCGTGACCGACCACTGCCTTCGGACGAAGAACTACGTGAACGTGATCGTCGCCGGGAAGCAGTCGGCCCCGCAGTGGCTCGACATGGCCGCGGCCGAGAAGCACTGCGCCGCCGGCCTCGGCGTCTGGGAGTGGGCGAGCAATGACGCCGGCAAGCCGGACGTGGTCCTCGGCTGCTGCGGCGACGTGCCGACGCTGGAGACGCTCGCGGCCGCCGAGTTCCTCCGCGAGCACCTGCCGGACCTGCGGGTGCGCGTCGTGAATGTGGTCGATTTGATGAAACTTCAGTCGGCCAGCGAACACCCGCACGGGCTGAGTGACGACGGGTTCGACGCGCTGTTCACGACGACCGCGCCGATCATCTTCGCGTTCCACGGCTACCCGTGGCTCATCCACCGGCTGACGTACCGCCGCCGCGGGCACGGCAACCTACACGTCCGCGGGTACAAGGAGGAAGGCACGACCACGACGCCGTTCGACATGGTCGTGATGAACGACCTGGACCGGTTCAAGCTGGCGCTCGACGTGATCGACCGCGTCCCCGGCCTGGCGGCGAAGGCGGGGCCGGTGGCGGAGTTGCTCCGCGAGAAGCGGGCGGCGCACGAGGCGTACATCGCCGACGCCGGCGAGGACATGCCCGAAATCCGCGACTGGAAGTGGCGGGGGTAATCGCCCTGACTTCCGAAGTCCGGCTTCGACTTCGGAAGTCGATCCCGCTCAGGCGCTTTCCCCTCGTTAGCAACCGCCTCTCCTTCCGCTTCGACTTCCGAAGTCGAAGCCGGACTTCGGAAGTCAGGTACGTCTCGTCCGCAACCGCTCGAACGCCGCCTTCCCCTGCTCGATCGCCGCGTCGTTTCCCTCGATAGACGGCGGCGTACCGGCCCGCGGGTAGACCGGCCGCCGCTGTTGCGGGTACGCTTCCGTTCGCAGGTGGCTCATCATGTGGTGGCCGGCCCGCCGCTCCCGCTCGGCCCTCAGCGCGTCGATGTCGATCCCCGCGACGACGATCTTTTCCCCCGGCCCCGGATCGGCTTGCGCGAGAATGCGGCCGTCGAAATCGACAATCATGCTGCCGCCCGGCCACGAGAACGGCGGGTAGTTGTCGGCGCTCGCGGCCTGGTTCGCGGCCACGACGTAGGCCATGTTCTCCAGCGCCCGGCAGCGGTTCACCACCGTCCACCAGTCCATCGGCGGCGTCGCCCCCCACGGGTCCATGTACGCCGACACGCGGACCAGCACCTCCGCCCCGTTGAGCGTCAGCTCCCGCAGCACCTCCGGGAACAGCCAGTCGTAGCAGATGGCCGCGCCGATCCGCCCGATCTCCGTGTCCGCGACCGGGAACAGCGGGTCCGGGAAGTCCGCGAGGTCGTGCGGGCTGGTGTGGACCTCCCACGGAATCCACGGGTTCACTTTCCGGTACTTGTAGAGCAAGCCGTCCGGCGAAATCAGGCAGGTCGTGTTGAACACGTGGCCGGGGAACCGCGTATTGGACTCGAGGAAGCTGCCGGTCTGGATGAAGACGCCGTGTTCCTTGCAAAACTCGTGGTACCGGTCGGTGTGTTCGTTCGGGACCGGCACGGCGAGCTTGTCGTGTAGCTCCTCGGCCGTCAGGTAGACCGGGGCGGCGTGGCCGAACTCCGGGAAGGCGATGAGCCGCACGTCGCCGAACGGCCGGTAGCCGAGGACGGCCCGCTCGGCCATCGTGAGCATGTGCGACGTGCGGGTCGCGATCTCCGACCGGTGGGTCGGGTTCGGTTGGTCGAGCTGGCACGCGGCGGCGAGGTAGCGACGGGGGGACGGCATGGCGGTTCCTGAGAAAATGATGATTGACTGTCCTACGCCGGGGGTTACCATCTAGATCGTAGGCTCGACTCGCAAGGCCATGACTCACGCGCTCTCCAACCTGGGTCGGTTCGCGGTCGCGACGGTTCTCGTCGCGGCGTGGGCGTTCGCGTCCCCCGGCGTCGCGACGGCCGGGTGCGGCGAGCCGATGCTGACGCTGAGCCACGCCGCGCCGGACGACGCGGACCCGGTCGCCCCGAAGCCGTGTCACGGCCCAAATTGTTCGGCTTCTCCTGCCCCGACCGATCTACCCCCCTCGGCCCCATCCGGTCCCGCTCCGTCGTCTCAAGAGTGGGCGGCGGCCGTCGCGCCGTTCCTCATGAACCTGACCCGCGACTTCACCTCGGCCATTCCCGACTCGTTCGGCGAGCCTGTCGCTTCGCCATCACTTCCGTTCCACCCGCCGCGGTCCCGCTAACGCCCCTCGATTCTTCGCAAAGGCTCGGCCGTGCGTCGTGGTGGAACCCGTTCCGTCCCGGCGACTACGAGTAATTCATCCGGCCGCGCCGCCGCGGAATTGAGATAATACCCGTGCGCGTTCGCGCCATCCTCATCCTTTCCTCGTCCGAAGTGTTCCCATGAGCCTCCCCAACAACCCGGACCAGCCGGCGGTCGCGGCCCGACCGAAGCGGCCGAAGTGGGTCCCGCCCGAGACGCTGACGCCCGCCCTGTGGGTGCTGCTGTTCCTGGTGTTCTCCGCCGTCGCCGTCCTCGGCGCGAGCGGGGCGTACCTCGGGTCCGTCAGCCTGCTCGACTGGGTCAACCGCGCCCGCGGCGTCACCTACTCGACGACGTTCACCCTCTGGATGTTCCTCGCCCACGGCATCGTCGGCGTCCTCGTCCTCGTCCCGTTCGTGGTCTTCGGCGTGTGGCACTTCAAGAAGGGGAGCAAGCTGTCGAACAAGGCCGCCATCCGCCGCGGCCTCTGGCTGTTCGCCCTCGGCCTCGTCATCGGCGTCACCGGGTTGGCCCTGTTCCAGTTCGAGGGGCTGCCGCAGCTCGCCACCGGCACGCTCCCGCGGTCGGTCGTGTACTGGCTGCACGTCGTCGTCCCGGTCGCGTCCGTGTTCGTCTACGTCGCCCACCGCCGCAAGGGCCCGGCGATCCGGTGGAAGTACGCGAAAATGTGGGGCCTCGGCGTCGCCGCGTTCGTCGGCGGGATGACGGTCCTCCACAGCATGACGCCACAGCGGTGGTTCGCGGAAGGGCCGAAGGACGGCGAGAAGTACTTCCACCCGTCGTCCGCCCGCACCGCCGACGGCAAGTTCATCCCGGCCGACCTGCTGATGAGCGACACGTACTGCATGCAGTGCCACCAGGAGATTTACAACGACCACCTGCACTCCGCGCACAAGTTCAGCTCGTTCAACAACCCGGCGTACTTGGCGAGCGTGAAGGAAACACGCGACTACGCCCAGCTCCGCGACGGCAACGTCCAGGCCAGCCGGTGGTGCGCCGGCTGCCACGACCCGGCCCCGTTCTTCAGCGGCGCGTTCGACGACCCGAAGTTCGACATGGCCAACCACCCGACGGCCCACGCCGGGGTCACCTGCGTGTCGTGCCACGCCATCACCCACGTCCACGACACGACCGGCAACGGCGCGTACACGATCGAAGCGTCCAACCACTACCCGTTCGCGTTCAGCTCTAATTCGACGATGCGGGCGCTCAGCAACCAGATGATTAAGGCGAAGCCGGACGTTCACAAGAAGACGTTCCTGAAGTCGTTCCACAAGTCGGCCGACTTCTGCTCGACGTGCCACAAGGTGTCGCTGCCGGCGGAGCTGAACCACTACAAGGACTTCCTCCGCGGGCAGAACCACCACGACTCGTACCACCTGAGCGGCGCGTCCGGCCGCGGCGCGCGGAGCTTCTACTACCCGGCGAAGGCGTTCGAGAACTGCGCGTCCTGCCACATGAACTTGAAGGAAGTCGTGGACATCGCCACGAACTTCGGGGCGAAGGACTTCGACGGCAGCGGGAAGCCGAAGAACCACAACCACCTCTTCCCGGCCGCGAACACCGGCCTGCCGACGATTCTGAAGGACGACCCGCGGTACAAGGAGTTGACCCCCGGCCTCGACAAGGCGATCAAAGAGCACACCGACTTCCTCACCGGCGTGGACCCAGACGGGAAGGACAAGCGGCTCCGCATCGACCTGTTCGGCCTCAAGCCCGGCGTCACGACCGAGGCGGACAAGCTGCAGGTCATCCGCCCGACGCTGCCGGTGCTGGAGCCAGGGCAGACGTACACGGTCGAAGCCGTGATCCGCACGCTCGTGATCGGCCACCACTTCAGCCAGGGGACGGTGGACTCGAACGAAATCTGGGTGGACTTCCGCGCGACCGCGAACGGCAAGGAAATCGCCCGCAGCGGCGGCATGGCCGGACCGGACGACACCGGCGAGGTGGACCGGTGGGCGCACTACGTCAACGTCCACATGCTCGACCGCAACGGGAACCGCATCAACCGCCGCAACCCGCAGGACATCTTCACGCCGTTCTACGACAAGCAAATCCCGCCGGGGGCGGCGAACGTCGTCCGCTATAGGCTCGACGTGCCGAAGGACGTGGCCGGCCCGGTCGAGCTTTCGATCCGTGTGCGGTACCGGAAGTTCGACCAGGAGTACATGGACTACGTGTCGAAGCAGATCGGCCGGCCGATGCCGACGCTGCCCATCGTGGACATGTGTGCGGACAAGGTGACGCTACCGGTGAAGGGCGTCGCGGAGAAAGTTCCGGAGCAAACGTCGCCGATCAAGGCCGGGTGGCAGCGGTGGAACGACTACGGCATCGCGCATCTCATCGAGGGCGGGGCCGGCAACAAGCGGGGCCACTTCCGCCAGGCGGAGGCCGCGTTCCAGAAGCTGGTGACGCTGAACATCCCGGAGGCCACCGGCAACGGGCACATGAACCTCGCCCGCGTCTACATCGACGAGGGCCGCCTCGACGAGGCGGCGAAGCAGCTCGACCTCGCCGGGAAGGTCGAGCCGGCCGTGCCGTGGTGGACGCGGGCGTGGCTGAACGCCGTCGTCAACAGCGAGAACGCGACGAAGCCGGAGGACCTCGACAAGGCCATCGCCGACCTGGAGCGGATCGTCAACCGGTTCAACCAGCCGACCGACCGCGGGTTCGACTTCACCCAGGACTACGTGATCTGGAACCTGCTCGCGAACCGCCTGTTCAAGCGGCGGCAGTTCGAGGCCGAGGGGTCCGACGCGTACCGGCGGTTCGTCGAGCGGTCGATCGAGGCGGCCGAGCAGGTGCTGAAGTACGAGAGCGAGGACGTGCAGGCCCACGACCAGTTGAAGCAGTCGTTCGACGCCCTCGCGTCCGAGAAGGGCATCCCGACGCTGACGCTCGATAAGTTGCCGACGATCCACGACGTGTCCTACGCGGCCCTCGGCCTGACGGACGCGAACGCGGCCAAGGCCCACCGCCTCACGTCCGCGCGGATGCTGCTGCTGAGCCTCCAGGAGGCGAGCAAGCTGCCGCCGAACCTCGACTCGCCGAAGCTCCCGGCGATGCGGGCGCTGTACAAGTCGATCCGCCCGGCGTTCGACACGCCGGACCCGGAGTTGAAGGCGGCGGCGGCCGCGGTGCTGTCGGCCATGCACCGCGAGTTCCACCTGATCTACAAGCCGGACGAGATCGCCCGCTCGACGGCCCGGCAAATCTACGGCCAGAAGAACCCGGCCGCGAACTACGCCGCGCGGGATCGGGTCATCTACCCGACCACGGCCGCGCACCGCGACAAGATTCTCAAGACCGGCGAACTGCAATAATCCTCCTCCCCAGGGTTCATCATGCGTGCGGTTCTGATCCTCGCTCTCGTCGCCCTGCTCGGGGTCGGCGGGTTCTTCGCGTACCGGCACTTCACCGCCGCCCCGGTCCCGTACAAGGACCCGGAGATCGGCCAGTCCACGGCCCGCGAGAAGCGGGACGTGCCGGAGGTGAAGTTTACGGACGTGACGACGGCGGCCGGCATCGCGTTCAAGCACGAGAACGGGATGACCGGCAGCAAGCTCCTGCCCGAGACGATGGGCGGCGGCGTGGCCGTCATCGACTTCGACAACGACGGCAAGCAAGACCTCTTCTTCGTCAACTCCTGCCCGTGGCCCGGCCACGAGGCCGACAACCCGAAGGCCCTGCCGAAGCTCTACCGCAACAAGGGGGACGGCACGTTCGAGGACGTGGGCGAGCGGATGGGGTTCACGACGCCGATGTACGGCATGGGGCCGGCCGTCGGCGACTTCGACAACGACGGTTACCCGGACCTGTTCGTCAGTTGCGTCGGCAAGCACCACCTGTTCCACAACGACGGCGGCAAGAAGTTCACGGACGTGACGGCCGCGGCCGGGGTCGGCGGCGGTGGGGAACTGCCGAAGGCGTCGTGGGCCGAGTTCCTGAAGTGGGACAGGCCGATCCCGTTCGGCGCGAGCGCGACGTTCGTGGACTACGACGGCGACGGCAAGCTCGACCTGTTCGTCTGTTCCTACGTCTCGTGGTCGCCGGTCGCGGACTTCAGCATCAACAGCACGGCCACCGGCGTGACGCGCTCCTTCAACCAGCCGCGAGACTACAACGGCAGCCAGTGTTGGCTCTTCCGCAACTTCGATGGGAAGAAATTCTCAGACGTGTCCCAACAAGCCGGCGTTCAGGTGACGGAAGCCGAGGGGCTAAACCGCAACGACCGCGTGCGGAACGTGGCGAAGTCGCTCGGAGTGATTGCGTTCGACGCGGACAACGACGGCTGGCCGGACCTGATGGTCGCGAACGACACGGTCCGCAACTTCTTCTTCCACAACCAGCCCGGCCCGGACGGGACGCGGGCGTTCAAGGAGGTCGGCGTCCTGCTGAACGCCGCCTACCCGGACGACGGCCGGCCCCGCGGCGGCATGGGCATCGACTGCGGCGAGTACCGGCCGGGCAAGTCCGCCGTCGTCGTCGCGAACTTCGCGCAGGAGCCGGTGACGTTCCTGCACCGCACGCTGAAGGAAGAAGGACTTCGGTTCTCCGACACGTCGCTGCCGGTCGGCCTGTCCGCGCCGAGCCGCCAGCCGCTGAAGTTCGGCGCGTTCTTCTTCGACTACGACCTCGACGGCCGCCTCGACCTGTTCCTGGCGAACGGCCACATCGAGCCGGAGATCGCGAAAATCCAGGGCGGCCAGAGCTACCTGCAACCGGCCCAACTGTTCTGGAACACGGGCGAGGACAAGCCGGTGTACGAACCCGTGCCGAGGGAGAAGTGCGGCGACGACCTGTTGAAGCCGCTCGTCGGCCGCGGGTGCGCGTACCTCGACTACGACGGTGACGGAGACCTCGACGTCGCGATCGTCGGCAACGGCGGCGAGGCCCGCCTGTTGCGGAACGACACGAAGCTCGGTCACCATTACGTCCGCCTGCGACTCGAAGGCACGGCCGGGAACCGGTCGGCCATCGGCGCGCGGGTCACCGCCGTGATCGACGGCGTGACGGTCGAGCGGACCGTAGCCGGGGCGCGGGGCTACCTGAGCCAGAGCGAGTTCCCGGTCACGCTCGGCCTCGGCAAGGCGACGAAAGTGGAGAAGGTGACCGTCCGCTGGCCGGGCAAGGACGGCAAGCCGCAGGAGTGGACGAACCTCGCGGCCGACAAGACCCACACCCTCCGCGAAGGGGAGAAGTGACATACATGAATGACCCCTCCCCTCCCCCGCAACGGTCCCGCGCGCCGCTCGTGTTCGGCGGGCTACTCCTTGTATTGTTGATCGTCGGCGGCGTGATCTACTCGCAGTTTCGCGGGACGAAGGCCGAGGACCGCGAGGCGGCGGAGGCCGCGAACGCCCGCGGCATCGGGTTCCTCGAAAAGTACGACGCGAAGGAGTACGGCAAGTCCGGGTTCGAGAATGCCGCCGAGCAGTTCGCCACGGCAATGAAACTCGCCCCGTCGTGGCTAACGCCGAAGATCAACCACGGCATGTCGCTGTTCTTCACCGCCGACGAGAAGAAGATCGACCAGGCCATCGACGTGTTCAAGGCCATCCTGAAGGCCGAACCGCGGAACCCCTACGCGAACCACTGCCTCGGCATCATCTACTTCTACCGAAGCGAGCCGGACGCCGCGAACAAACACTTCAAGGTCGTCACCGAGGTCGATCCGAACGACGCCTATGCGTGGTACTTCTACGGGTTCACACTCCCCGACCGCGAGGACTCGGCCGCGGCGCGGGAGGCGTTCGAGAAGGCCGTCAAGCTGGACCCGTACCTGACGACGGCCCGGTTCTCGCTCGCCGGGCACGCCGCGACCAGCGACCCGAAAGTGCGGGCGCAGATGCAGGACGAGATCACCGCCCTGCGGGCAAACCTGTGGGAGCGGACGGCCGACACGAAGCCGTCGAAACTCGGCCGTTACGGCACGCCCATCGGGATCGACGCGACGGCGAAGCCGCCTCTGCCGCCGCTCCCGGCGTTCGAGCCGACGAACAGCGCCCGCGTGACGCTGGAGCCGAACACGACATGGGCCGCGACCGTCGAGGGCGGGGCGAAGGCCGTCCGCGAGCGGTTCGGTGGCACGATGGTCCGGCTCGACTACGACCGCGACGACAAGCCCGACTTCTTGTTGCTCTCGGCCGTCACTCGAAATGGCAAGCTGGCCGACGTGTTGCTGCACAACGACGGCGGGGAGAAGTTCACAGACGTGACGACGAGCCTCGGCCTCGCCGGGACGGCCAGCCTCGGCGCGTCCGCGGCCGACTTCGACAA
Organism: Limnoglobus sp.; assembly: GCF_059499385.1. Lineage (NCBI taxonomy): Bacteria > Pseudomonadati > Planctomycetota > Planctomycetia > Gemmatales > Gemmataceae > Limnoglobus > Limnoglobus sp. The sequence continues at coordinate 83,650 of NZ_JCABYM010000006.1, forward strand.
CTCCGGGACCACGGACTTGATCCTTACGACCGAAACCGGCGTGAAACTGCTCCGCAACGCGGACGGCAAACGGTTCGAGGACGTGACCGCCGCGGCCGGGTTCGACAAGCTGACCGGCCGGTTCCTCGCGGCCGCGTGGCTCGACCTCGACCAGGACGGCGACCTCGACTTGCTACTCGCGAAGCACGAGCAAACGCCGGGCAAGGGCGACGGCGAGGCGGTCGTGTTCCTGAACGTCGGCGAGGCCCCGCCCGCGCCGCCGAACCAGCAACTGCCGCTGACGGTGAAGTTCAAGCGGTTCGAGCACCCGGCGTTCGCCGTGGCCGGCCCGGTCGTCGGGGTCGTCACCGCCGACGTGGAGAACGACGGTGACGTGGACGCGATCGTGCTGGTCGAGAACCAGCCGCCGGTCGTCGTGCTGAACGACCGCCTCTTGCGGTTCCGCCGCGGGGCCGCGATTCATGCCGCCGCGGGCGACTGGACCGGCGGGCTGGTCTTCGACCTGAACGGCGACGAGCAGTCCGACCTCGCGCTGCTCTCCGGCAAGGCGAAGCCGGCGGTGTACGCCTCGACCGCCGACCACGTCGGCAACGACACGGCCGGCCGGTTCGCGGCTTCCGACACGGATTCGCCCGCACTCTTACAAGCTCAAGCCATCGACCTCGACCACGACGGCCGGACCGACCTCGTCGGCTTGTCGGCCGAGCGGAAGCCGGTCCTGCTCCGCAACGACGGCACGCTGAAGGTTGCGAGCATCGTGGACGTGCCGGACGCCCTTGCCGTGGCCGCGTGCGACATAGACCGCGACTGCCACAACGACCTCGTCGTGTGGTCCGCGAAGGACGGGCTGCACGTCTACCGCAACCAGGGGACCGCGAACCGCGGGTTCCGCCTGCAACTCTCCGGCAAGCGGGACAAGGAGGCGGCCCGCACGAACCACGACGCCGTCGGCGCGAAGGTGACGGCGTACACCGGCCGCGTCCACACGCTGATCGAGAACACGACGCTGACCGCCGGCCTCGGCCAGTCGCGGCTGCCGCTGGAGTTCGGGATCGGGAAGACGGACAAGGCCCACGCCATCCGCATCGCGTGGCCGGACGTTGTGCCGCAGGCGGAGGTCGATGTCGCGACGTGCGCCACCCTTCGCGTGCCGGAGACTGACCGGCGGCCGTCGTCGTGCCCGGTGCTGTTCACCTGGGACGGCACGAAATTTCGGTACGTGACGGACATCCTCGGCGCCGGGTCGATGGGCGAACTCGGCGCGGACGGCAGTACCCGCCCGCCGCGACCGGAGGAGAGTGTCAAGATCGAGCCGGACCAACTGGCGATGAATAACGGCCGGTACGTGCTGAAGCTCGCCGAGCCGATGGACGAGTTGATGTACCTCGACCACCTGCGGCTCGACGTGGTGGACCACCCGGCCGAGACGGTCGTGTTCCCGGACGAGCGGTTCGCGACCGCCGACCCTCAGCCGACGCAGCAGGTGCTGGCGTTCCGCCGCCGGCTTTCGCCGGTCGCGACCGTCGATCACCGCGGGCGGGACGTGACGGCCGTGTTGACCGCCCGCGACGGCAAAACGGCCGACGGGTTCCGTAAGCGCGGGTGGCACGGGTTCGCGGAAGAGCACTTCGTCGAACTCGACTTCGGCAATCAACTGGCGAACTTGCCGGCCGACGCGCCGCTGCATCTCGTACTCGCCGGGTGGACCGACTACGCCTACCCGGAGACGATCTTCGGCGCGGCCCAGGCCGGCGTGCCGATGAAGCCGCCGGTGCTGGAGAAGTGGGCGGCCGGAACGTGGCAGGTGGTTGGCGACATCGGGTTCCCGGCCGGGCTGCCGCGGGTGATGACTTCGCCGGTGACGGGCCTCGCCGGGGCGAAGGCGTGCCGCCTTCGCATCCGCACGAACATGCACGTCTACTGGGACAAGGTCGAACTGGCCGTCGCGGAACCCGCGTCGCCGATCCACCCACTGCCGGTGACGGCCGCGAAACTCGACCGCCGCGGGTTCGCGAAGGAAGTCTTCCCGACCGGCAAGTCGCCGGCCGAGTACGACGACGTGATTCTCGAACCGGTCGCGTTCACCCGCTGGCGCGGCAAGCTCACGCGGCTCGGCGACGTGACGGAACTGCTCACGTCCCTCGACGACCGGTTCGCGATCTGCGGCCCCGGCGACGAGGTCGTAATCGAGTTCGACGCGGCGAAGCTGCCGCCGGTCCCGGCCGGGCACGTCCGGTCGTTCGTGCTGCGGTCGCACGGGTACTGCAAGGACGCGGCCCCGTTCACGGCGACGTTCGGCGAGGTCGGCCCGCTGCCGTTCCGCGCGATGGCGAGCTACCCGGACGGGGCGCGGGGCAAGACCCCGCCGCACCATCTCGAGTACGACCGCGCCTGGAACACCCGCCCGGTCGGCACGCGATGACGGCCTACGACGTGCTAATCGTCGGTGCGGGCCTCGCCGGGACGACGCTCGCGTGGGAACTACGGTGGCGCGGGCTTGCGGTCCAAGTCATCGACCGCGACGAGCCGGTCACGGCGTCGAAGATCGCGGCCGGGCTTCTCACGCCGGTCACGGGCAAGCGGCTGGCCCCGGCGTGGCGGTACGCCGAGTTCCTGGCCGCGGCCGAGCCGTACTACCGCCGCGTCGAGCAGGAGGCGAACGCCGACCTCTTTTCGCGACGGCCCGCGGTGCGGCTCTATCAGTCAGAAGTGGAGCGCGTGCGGTTCGAGAAAAAGCGGTCGGCGATGGAAACCGTCCGCGACCCGTCGCCGCCGCTGGCGGACAGCCAGTTCGATCAGCCGCATGGCGGGTTCGAGATGACGGACGCGGCCCGCATCCGCGTCGCGGACTACCTCCGGTTGTCGCGAGTCGCGTTCGCGGACCGCTTCCAAGTCGCTTCGATCACGGCCGAAGATTTACGGATTAGTGACGATGAAGTAACCGTTCCGAGGCTCGACCTGCGGGTGAAGTTCGTCGTCTTCTGTCAGGGGTTCTGGATGCGCGAGAACCCGTTGTTCCGTGGCGTGCAATTCGTCCCGGCGAAGGGCGAAATCCTCACCCTCCGCGTGCCGGGGCTGACCGAGGACCGCGTCGTCAACCGCGGCGTGTGGCTGCTCCCGCTCGGCGGCGGGCTGTTCCGCGCGGGGGCGACCTACGACCGGGACCGCCTCGACCACGCGCCGACGGCCGCGGGTCGGGACGAAATCTGCTCCCGGCTCCGCGCGTTCCTCCGACTCGCCTTTGAAGTGATCGACCACGTCGCGGCGGTGCGGCCGGTCGTGGACGAGCGAAAGCCGGTCCTCGGCTTCCTGCCGGACCGCCCGCGGGTCGGCGTGTTCAACGGCCTCAGTTCCAAGGGGGCGCTCATGGCCCCGTTCTTCGCCCGCCAGTTGGCCGACGCGATTCAGGGCGTTGGGGCGATCGAGCCGCACGTCGAGCTGCGATCCTTCCTGGGCCGCTGACATGGCCGCTTTCACGGAGCTGGCCCACGAAACCGTTCGCGAACACCTTCGGACCGGTGACGTGGTCATCGACGCGACCGTCGGCAACGGGCACGACACGGCGTTCCTCGCGCGGCTCGTCGGGCCGACGGGTCGGGTCTTCGGGTTCGACGTTCAAGCGGAAGCGATTCGACGGGTCGGGGCAGTTTCGCGCGTGAACGTCACACTCATTCAAGGCGATCACGCGCGGATGACGGAATTGCTTCCGCGTGAAGTGATTGGCGGCGTCGCGGCCGTGATGTTCAACCTCGGCTACCTGCCCGGCGGCGACAAGGTGGTGACGACGACAACGGCCTCCACTCTCGCGGCGCTCGACGCCGCGTGGTCGGCCCTTCGCAACGGCGGCGTACTCACCGTCGTCGCCTATCGCGGCCACCCCGGCGGCCTCGCGGAAGCGGACGCCGTCCGCGACCACCTTCGCCGGCACGGCGTCGCAGAAACGCCCGCCTCGTCGTCGCCCGTGTCGCCGGTGCTGTTCGTCGCACGGAAGGCTACGTCTTGAGCGTCTCGACGGCCCCGTGGTTGGCCGCGCTCTTGTTCGCCGCCTCGATGAACGCCACGATCTCCAGCGTCACCGCCACGTCGATCGGCGGCTTCCCGGTCGCGAACGTCTCGACGACCTTCTTCAACAGCTCTCGGTAGATGACGCCCGTGCCGACGTTCGACGTGAACGACCCCTTCTCCGCGAACGCCGTGAAGCTGTAGGAGCCGCCGCCGGCGCGGTTGCCGCGGACGGTCGCGACGCGGCCGTCCTTCCACGTCCCGGTCGCCACGTCCACGTCCTTCTGGTGGGCGCAGGTGACCCGCTCGCACCCCGGCCCCATGAGCGTGTACAGCACCTCGACGGCGTGGATGCCGTAGTGGAACAGGCCGGGGTTCCGCTCGTGAAGCGACGCCGGGCCGGACGAGAAGCAGCCGAGGATTTTCCCGTGCTTCGGGTCGTTGACGTAGTTCACGACCTCCGCCGCGTACCGCAGCGACGACGAGCTGAACAGCGCGACCTTCTTCTTCGCCGCCAGGTCGATCATCTTCTTCGCGTCCTCGACGGAGCACGCGAACGGCTTGTCCACGAAGCACGGCAGCCCGGCCTCCAGGAACGGCTTCGCCCGCTCCCAGTGGACCGACCCGTCCACCGCCTCGATCAGCATCGCGTCCACCTTGCCGATCATGTCTTCCGGCTTCTCGACGAGCGGAACCTCGTACTTCTTCATCTTCTCCGTGTACTCGGGGATGCGCTCCGGCGACAACTTCGACTCGCCGGGGCAACCGACGACGACCTTCGCCCCCGCGACCCATTGCTCTTGCGCGATGTCGATGTGGTTCAGCCGCTTGGTGAACTCGACGGCGTGGGACGTGTCGAAGTCGAGGATGCCGAGGCGGATCATGGTCACTCCTTGCGAAGGGCGGCGAGCAGCGGGACGCGGGCCGCGCCGCGGGTGGCGAGCCAGACCACGATGATACCCACGGCGAAGACGGCGACCAACAAAATGCCGCCGCCGACCCACGGCAAACGCCCGCCGAGCGCGAGGTGCGGCAGCACGGAGACGATGGCCGCGACGAGGCCGAGGGCGACGCCCAGGGCGAGGAGGACGAGATTCTCGCGGAGGACGAGCGACCGGACGGTCGCCGGGGTGTAGCCGAACGCCCGCAGGAGCGCGAGTTCGCCGATGCGTTCCCACACGCCGCGAAGGATGACGACGGCGAGGCCGAGCAGGCCGAGCAACAGGCCGAGGCCGCCGAGGAGTTGGAACGTGGTCAGGTACGTGCCGACGACGGCCTGGAACGCCGCCACCCGCTCGCGGCTCGGCGTCACGGCCGCGCCGCTGCCCGCGAGGCCGGCGGTGAGCAACTTCGCCACCGCGTCCGCGTCCTCCGGTTTCGTGTCGATCAGGAACATGCGGAAGCCTTCCTCGCGCGGGTGGAGCTTCCGCAGATACTCGTCGGCCATGACGAGTTCGCTCTGGAAGACGCTGTCCTGGAACGTGCCGACAATCCGGCACGTCACGAGTAGACCTGATTCGTCGGCCACGTCCACCGTTCCGCCGACGCTCGTTTTGAGCATCCACATGACCGTGTTCTGTTCCGCGAACACCGGGACCGCGCCGTCCGGTTGCGGCTTCTTGAGAAGCACCCACGGGTTCGGGCCGTCGTGCGATTCCGTCATCATGAATCGGAACCCGCCGCGTTCGATCAGGTCGTCCGGCACGCCGACGAGCCGCGGCCGGCCGGCCTGGTAGAGGTTCAGACAGCTCGCGTCGTCGCCGCGGACGACGCGGAGCGGCACACCGGCGGTGATCGCCTTCAGCTTCGCCTGCGCGTCGGCGAGGAGCGTGTTCTTGTCCGCACCCCCCTTCTCGGCCTGCCGCTGAAAGTAGGCGTCGAGGCCGGTCAGCACGTCGTCCTGCCCGGCCCTCTGGTCGAGCCGGTTGAACAGCGGCACGTCGGTTTCGAGCAGCAGGTTGAACCCGCCGCTGCCGCCGTGCTTGTCCGCGAAGTCCCGTTCCGGGTTGCGGCGGAAGCTCTCAACGGCGACGAGCAGGAACGTCGCGGAGCCGATCAGGAACACGGTCAACACGCTGCGGCCGGGGAACCGCCCGGCGTTGCGGACGCCGAGGTCGGCGACCGACTTCGCGAGGGAATGCGTGGCCGTCAACCAGCGGCGGACGAGGATCAGCCCGGCGGCGAACAAGAGGCCGCCGCCCGCGAAGAAGCTGAGGGCGCGGAAGTCAGGGTTCGTCACGAACGCCCCGCCGCAGAGCGCGGCGACGGCGGCGACGAGGCAGCCGACGAGCAGGACTGTGCCCCACGTTCGGCGCGTCGCCGTTTCCGGTTCCTGTACGTCCACCTGTCCACGAAGGAGCGTCGGCGGGGCGACGCGGACCAGCTTCCGCACCGCGAGCCAGATCGTGAGGCCGGTCATCAGCAGGGTCAGCACGAATCCGAGGGCGGCGCTACTTACGGAGGTGTGCGGTTGCAGGAACGTCCGCACCGTCGGGTCGGGCCACAGGTCGGTGATGACCGTGAGCAGCAGCCGTGAGTACAGGACCGCGACGCCGACGCCGACGAGCGCGCCGACGGCGGAGACGATCAGCCCCTCGGCGAGCAGCATCCGCAGCACGGCCCGCGGCGTGTAGCCGGCCGCGAGGAACCCGCCCACGTCCTTCGCCCGGCGCTCGACGTTCAGCCGGAACATCAGGCCGACGAGCAACAGCGCGGAGACGATCAGGAACAGGCTGAACCCGAGGAACAGGCCGCCGAAGTCGGTCCCGCCGCGGCTGGCGGCGAGCAGCCGCTGCCGCACGTCCTCGACGACGATGCCGCCACTCGCGGGCGTGAGCTTCGCCCGCATCGCGGTCGCGAGCTGCCCGGCGGCTTGCACCGGCGTCTGTCCGGCGGCCGGGGCGATGCGCAAAGAGGTCACGTTCCCGAACCGGCTGGTGAACCACTTCTCGCCCGCGGCCCGGTTGAGGTACGCCTTCGGGGTGGTGCGGTAGTCCTTCCAGAATTTGTCGTGAACGTCGTTCGGCCGAATCCGCGTGCGGTCGAACGTGAACGGCGGCTGCCACGTCGCGATGTCGAGCTTGTCCGTGATGCCGGGGAACGGCGGGGTCAGCGTCGGGTCGGCGGCGACGCCGGCGAGCGGGATCGTGCCGCGGAGCGTGAACTCGGCGGTGACGGTTTTCTCCCCGCTCTCCACGTCCGGGGCGAAGAACTTGAGCGTGATCGTGTCGCCCGGCTTCGCGTCGCGGAGCGGCGACTCCGGCCAGTCGGCCAAGACGATCTCGTCGTCGGCGAGCGGCGGGCCGTCCGGTTGGAACGGGCCGAGTGGCGTGGCGGCCGACGGATCGACGGCCGCGACGATCGAGTACGGGATGACCTTCTTGCCGTAGGCGATGTCGATGGCCAGGTACGCGGTCGTGCGCGACGTTCGCAGACCGAGTTCCTTCGCGGCGAACTCGGCGGCGTCCAGCACTGCGGGTTCGAGCAACAGGCGGTCCGATTCGAGCGAGACGTAGGGCAGGTTGCGGTCCGGCACGCGGTTGCCGGTCGGCGGGTCGCGGCGGGTGCGGAGCCGCAAGCCCCAGTCAGGCAGGTCGAGCTTACTTTCGAGGGCCGCGTTCACCGCCGCCGCGTCCGGGCCGAACGCGAAGAGGGCGTTCACGCGGTCCGGGTTGTCCTTGAGGATACGTCGTTGGAGTTGTTCGAGCGGAACGAAGACGTTCAGGACCGGTTCCGGGTTCGGGAGCAGGCCGAAGTCGTTCGCCGGGTGGTCGGGCGGCAGAACCTCGCCGACGGTGAGGTCGAACCCGACCGCGGTGTCGTCCGCGTTGCGATTGCCGAGGATCGACGACCGCGGCACACTGGAGAATTGTTGCACCGAGAGTCGCAACTTGTCGCCGGCCTTCGCGGCACCCTTGTCGGCGACCCGCGACCCGACGACGGCTTTGACGCCGCCCGCGGCCGGCGGCTTCAATCCGAATTGCTCGAACCCGTCCGGCGTGAGGCCGATGACGACGACCCGCGGCACGGTCACAGGTTCGGCGGCCGCTTCGTTCGTGAGCGACCCTTGCAGCACGAGCGCCGGAACCGCCCCTGACTCTTTCCCCGTGGCGGTGCGGATGAGGCGGTTGCCGGTCCAGGCGGCGGTCACGCCGTTGAGCTGCCGCTCGGCCCGCGCCCGCAGGCTGCCGCGGAGCGAGTCGCCGACGAACAGCGCCCCGGCCAGCACGGCCGCGCTCAGGACGGCGGCGAGCAGCACGGCGAGGTTGCCCCGCCAGTGGTACGTTAGGTTCCGCCAGGGGAGGGCGCGAGCGGTAAGCACGTCACGAATCCCCCACAAGGCGGCCATCGTGCATGGCTCCGCGGATCGGGAAGCTTCGCGCCAGCTCCGAACTGTGTGTCACGGCGATTAGCATCGTGCCTTCTTGTTTGTGCAACTCAAGAAGCAACTCGCCGACGGCTTGGGCGTTCTTGCGGTCGAGGTTGCCGGTCGGTTCGTCGGCGAGGACCAGTCGCGGCTTCTGGACGAGCGCCCGCGCGATGGCGACACGCTGCCGCTCTCCGCCGGACAACTCCGCCGGGCGGTGGTCGAGCCGGGCCGCGAGGCCGACGCGGTCGAGCAACTGTCGGGCCGTCGTTTCCAACGCGGCAATGTCGCGATTCGGATTCACGAGCGTCGGAATCAGCACGTTTTCCAGCACGTTGAACTGCGGCAACAGATGGTGGTCCTGGAAGATGAAGCCGATCCGCTCGTTGCGGAACTTCGCGAGGGCGGTGTCGTCCAGCGCGAATGGGTTTTGCCCATCAACATCGATCGTGCCCCGCGTCGGCTTGTCTAGTGTGCCAAGAATGTGCAACAACGTACTCTTGCCGGACCCGGACGGCCCCATGATGGCAATGGCGTCGTTTTCCTTCAAAGAGAAGGTAACACCTTCGATCACGGCGAGTTGCCCGGAACGGGTGGGGTAGTATTTGTGAAGATCGGTGACGGTCAGCGGCATAAGAACCCTCGTCCCGAACCTCCGGTTCGGGATGCGACGCCGCAAACGTCTCGTTTGCGGCGGAGAAGCGGCTGCGGCCGCCGATGTTCGCAAACCAGAGGTTTGCGGCGAGGCGTCCCGAACCGGAGGTTCGGGACGAGAATTTATTTAGAGAACGCCCCCGGCGTCGGCGGCACGTCGGCGGTGAGGGCGAGCGTGCCGAGGCCGTAGAAGGTGTACTCCACGTCGGTCCCCTCGTCCCACAGGCCGCCGTGGAACCCGCCGGTCGGCACCTCGCACGACTCGGCGTAGTCGCGGATCGCGGGCAGGTTCAGCCGGCCGCGGCCGCCGAGCTGGTCGAGCGTCCACGCCCCGGTGAACGTCGAGAGCAAGTCCGCGGCCGGGATGCGGTCGTTCGCGCGGAACCCGCCCTCCATCGGCGTCGGCAATTGGACGAGGAACTCGATCAGCTTCGCCCGCAGGTCGTCGGTCAGCGCGCCGGCGATCTGCAACACGCCGACGCCGGCGGCGGTCGGGTTCGTGCCGCTCCGTTTCATCGGCGCGATCTCGACGAACCCGCCGTCGTCGCGCTGCCGGCCGAGGACGAACTTCACGAGCGAATCGAGGTTCGGAATCTCCCGGTCGAGCAGTTGCAGGCAGAGGGCGACGAGGAAGCTGGTGTACGTGCTACCGCCGGCCGCGCCGGGGACCTTGCCGTACCCGCCGTCGGCGGTGCGGAACGATTCGAGCATCGCACACACGCGGTCCCGCCAGTCCGGCGGTGACTCGGCCAACACGTCCGGCCCGCCGCCGAGCGGCACGAGGTAGCACGACACCAGCAGCGAGAAGAAATCGACCACCCCGGCCGGTTGCGTCAGCTTCGACCGCAGGAAGTTCCCGGCGTTGCCGCACACCTTCTCGTCGAGGGCTTGCAGCACGGCGAGCGAGCGGAGGGCGAACCCGGTGTAGTACAGGTCGCTGCCGCCCTCGCGGCCGGGCCACCCGCCGTCCGGCCGCTGCTTCGTGAGCAAATACTCGGCGTGCCGGGTGCGGACGTCGTCCGGCAACTTCTCGACGCCGTCGATGAGCTGCGCCGTCAGCCGGGTGAGGTACGGTTCCGCGTTCACCTCACGCCTCCAACTTGGCGCGGATTTCGGCGGGGATGTCGAGCGACTCGATGCCGCCGGCGGTCTTGCGGCAGTACACGCCGGACATGCGGCCCTCGGCGACGGGCTGCCCGTCTTTGCTGAACGCGAACCGGTAGCTGACGGACTTCTTCCCGACCTTCTCGACCGTGACGTGGATCGTCACCTCGTCCTCGAACCGCAGCGGCTTCGCGAAGTCGCACGCGGCCGACACGCGGGGGAAGCCGTAGCCCGCGCCGCCGTCGGTCCACGCCACGGACAGCCCGCGGCTGCGGAGGAACGCCGTCTCCGCGACCTCCATGAACCGGAAGAAGTTCGCGAAGTGCATGATCCCGGCCATGTCCGTGTCGCCGAACTCGACCCGGCGGGTGATGCTGAACGGCTCGGCCATCAGGTGTACGTCTCCAGCACGGCGACGGTGTCGCGGGCCATCTGCTCGGCGGTGAAGCGGGAATGCACCGCTTCCCGGCCGCGGCGGCCCATCGCGCGGGCGGCCTCGCGGTCTCGCAGCAGCTCGACCAGCGTTTCCGCGAGCGCCGCCGGGTCGTTCGGCGGGACGAGCTTGCCGCCGCCGGTCGGTTCCAGCAGTTCCGGGAACGACCCGTGCGCCGGCTGCACGACCGGCACGCCGTTGGCCCACGCCTCCAGCACGTACAGGCCCTTCGGTTCACGGTACGTCGTCGGCACGGAAAGGACATCGACGGATTGCAGGAACCGCACCTTCGCCGCGTGGTCCCCGCTCTCCACGTGTTCAAAATGCTCCACCACGCCGGCGGCCGTCAGCTTCTTCACCTGCTCCTCGTAGTAGGCCCGGTTGTTCTCGCCGAGCCAGCCGGACGCCTTCAGCTTCACGTCCGGCGTGCCGGGCGTCTGGCGAATCTTGACGAACGCATCGACGAGGTTGTGGAACCCCTTCTCCGGTGCGATGCGGGCGAAGTAGCCGATGCGGAGCGGGTCGTCGGAGGCCGGCCGTTCGCCGTGGCCCTTGAGGTTGATGCCGGGGTAGACGACGTGCGACGGCAGGTTGACGAGGCCGAGGTAGTCCCGCATGTGGGCCTCGTAGTACCGGCTCGTCGAGAGCGTCGCCGTCGCATCACGGAGGTTCTCGCGGATGAGCTTGATCGCCTCCTCCCGATCCTTCACGGGCAGCGCGTCGAGGAAGATGTCGTCCCCTTGCAGCGTCACCAGGATCGGCACGCCGAGCGCCGCCTTCAACGGCGGGATGATGCCGGACAACAGCGCGTTCGTCAGCAGCACGACTTCCGGCTTCACTTCGTCGCGGAGGTACTCGACGAGCTTCGCCACTTCCTTCTTCTGGAACCCGTGGTCGCCCCGCAGCATCGAGACGGTCAGCGCCCCGAGTTCGGAGTACGGCGTGCGGGCCGCGAACCGGGACACCCACCGCAGCAGCCGCGGGAAGTCGAGCAGTCGGTCCGTCAGCCACGGGGTGTGCCGGAACAGCCACGACTTCTGTTGGAGGTAGACGTTGATGCCGCCGAAGAAGACCCGCTTCTGGCTGCGGTCTTCTTCGTCGGTCGTGATGGGGGTGTACGTCGGGATGAGCAGGGCGTCGTGGCCGAGCTTGTTGAGCGCGCCGACGAGCGTGTTGTCGCGCATGCAACTGCCGCAGTACATGCCCGCCGCCCCGGCCGTGATGAACGCGATCCGCACGCCCCGCCCTCCGCCGTCATCTTACGGACGCTACCCGCCGCCGGGCCGGACCTTACACCGCGGCCGACACGGAATCTTCACCGCCCATTCACGGGAGTCTTACGCCGCGGGTGCGGCCGGGGCCGAGAATTGTAGTAGTGAACGGAGGTACGCCATGCTCGATGCGATCGTCATTTCCGACCTGCACCTCGGCAGCGACAACTGCCAGGCGGAATCGCTCGTGCGGTTCCTCGAAACCGTCCGCTACGGCGACCTGCCGACCCGCCGGTTGATTCTCAACGGCGACGTGTTCGACTCCATCGACTTCCGCCGGCTGAAGAAACATCACTGGAAGGTACTCTCGCTCATCCGCAAGATGTCCGACGAACTGGAAATCGTCTGGATCAACGGCAACCACGACGGCCCGTCCGACGTCGTGTCGCACCTGCTCGGCGTCGAGGTCGTGGACGAGTACGAGATCAGCACCGGCGGCAAGCGGGCGCTGTTCCTGCACGGCCACCGGTTCGACGACTTCATCGAGAAGTATCGCATCACGACGTGGTTCGCGGATTGGGTGTACCGGCTGTTGCAGAAGATCGACCCGACGCACGGGTTCGCGCGGTGGGCGAAGCGGAGCAGCAAGCTGTTCCTCCGCTGCACGGCCAAGATCGAGGGGGAGTCGATCCAGTACGCGGAATCGAAGGCGTGCGACATCGTCTGCTGCGGGCACACCCACGTCGCGACGGCGAACCGCGCCGGCGACGTGTGGTACTTCAACAGCGGGTGCTGGACGGAGAAGCCGTGCCACTACCTGACGGTCGAGAACGGCCGCGTCGAGGTGCGGCTGTTTACCGAGGCGCTCGTGCCGGTGGAGCGGCCTCAGCTCGTCGCGGTCCCGGCGTGAGGGTTTGGATGTTGGTTTTCAGGCTGAAAGCCTGGGAGCGCTCAGCCCAGGGCAACGCCCTGGGCGCGGGAGCCTCCCGCGGAAACATGTTCGCCGCTCGCAGGCTTTCAGCCTGCGGGGTGGTTGCGGTCCCCACCCAGGGCGGCGGGCCTGCGGCCCTTGCCCTGGGCTGAGCGCTCCCAGGCCGTTGGCCTGAAAACCAAAACCCGATGCGTCCATCACCCGCCCGCGTCGTCGTCCGGCACGATCGGCTTGCTCGCGTCGATGAACATCCACGTCCCGACGCCGAGGAAGTACACGACGGCGTATATCGCGAAACACACCACGAACCCCGACGGGGCGACCTTCTCATCGGCCGTGCCGACGTTGACCGTGTGCGCGGTCATAATCATCCCGGTCACGAAGATGCCGGTCACCGCCCCGACGAGGTTGCCGAACATGTTCATCATGCCGCTGACCGTCGCCGCGTAGTTCCGGCCGATGTCCTGGCAGGTCGCCCATGCCGGGGCCATGATGAGGTCGTTGCAGAATCCCATGAGGATGAGCGGGATCGCCGTCGCCCACACGTTGTCCGGGGCGTACAGCTTCCCGCCGATGGCGAGCAGGTAGCAGCAGCCCGCCGAGCCGTAGCCGATCATGCCGAAGAGCCTGCGGCCCCACTTCCGGTCGCCGGTCCGCCGGATGTACCGGTCCGACAGGACGCCGCCGAGGTAGCAGCCGCCCATGCCGACGAGCAGCGGCGCGCCGCTCAGCAGCGCGAGCGCAACGCGGCCGGTGGGTTCGTTGTTCCATTCCGGGAATTGCTTCTTCATCGCGCCGGGGTGGTTGTACATCAGGAAGTACCAACAGAAGTTGGTGACCACGTACATGAAGCACACGGCCCACAGGTTCCGCGACCGGAAGATGCGGCCCCACGGCATGTGGACCAGCCCGGGCTTGGTGTCCCGGCCGCGGTCGATCAACTCCTTCTCCGCCGCGTTCACCCGCGGCCCGACGGCCGGCCGGTTCGTGAAGATGAAGTAGAACGCGACGACCCACACGGCCGCCACGGCGGCAAATAGCCACATCGCGTCCCGCCAGTCGAGGCCGCCGTCGCGGTGCATCCCGCCGACGTTCCACGTGGTGAGGATGACCCATAGGAACGGGGTCAACCCGCCCATGAGCCGGGCGCTCATCCAGATGGCCGACTTCGCGAACCCGCGGTCGGACGCCGGGAACCAGTTGTAGAGGGCCTTCGAGATGTTCGGGAACGCCCCCGCTTCGCCGACGCCGAACAGGAACTGGATGCCGACGAGCACCCAGAACCCGACGTACAGCCCGCCGAGGACGGTCATGCCGGTGAAGCCGGTGAGGAACACGAACACCGACCACCAGAGGACGACGCGCAACAGCGTGGACCGCGGCCCTTGCGTGTCCCCGAGCCACCCGGACGGGACCTCGAAGATGGCGTAAGCGATCTGAAAGGCCATGAGGACGATGAAGAAGTCTTCGACCTTGAGTTTGTCGTCGTCGGGCCGGTCGGCGTTCAGCTCCGTCATGATGGCGGCCTTCGCGCTGCCGTTCGCGGCCCGGTCCATGTACGTAATCATGGCCAGCAGACAGAGCAGCGCGAGGATGACGTACCGGAAGTTGGTAGGGGCCTGATCAGATGGGGAGTTCATGAAGAGGGTTGCCGGTGGGAGGGATGGCTTCCGCGACACTTTAGCGTGACGCGGCAGCCCCGGCAACGAAAGGAATTCACTTCGGCTTCTTCGCGTCCTTCACTTTCGCCTTCGCCGCCAGCGTCGCGGCGTCCGTCACCTTCAACTTGTCCGCGTCCTTGTGGATGGAGAAGGCCGTGTCGTCCTTCCAGGTCAGGTCGCCGGCGTAGAGCTGCCGACCGAGCAGCCCCGTCTCGCTGACGGTCAGCGACTTCGTCCCGCCCGTTTGACGGAACTCGCGGACCGTCTCGCCGGGGGCCAGCTTCAACGGCTTGCACTTCCGCACCTGGCCGTTGACCGTGACGGACTCTTGCAAGATGAGCGTCTGGTTCGTGTCGTTGGAAATCGTGATCCAGCCGGCGGATGCGGGGCCGGTCGCCAGCAAGAACGCGGCGACGGCGAGGGTCAGGAGTTTGAGGGGGTGCGAGTACATGGGACCACCGAAGTACGGTTTTCCGATACGGAACGCCCGCCCGTGGCCGACTTGCGCAAAAAAATTGCCGCCCGCTGAATCCTCCCGCGGGCGGCCCCCCCAACCGTGGCGTCATGCCACGCTCTTGGCCCCCGGCCGGTTCGCCCGGAGGTTCGTCTCGAACTCCTTCACCTTTTCCACGGCCAGCGGGATCGCCGGGCCGGCCCAGGTCGTCAAATCCGGGCCGAACCCCGCGTCCTGCCCCGCCTGCGCGACGTAGCTGAGCAACGACCCGACGCCGCAGAGCTTCTGCGCGGCTAGCTTCGCGTCGTAGTCCCGGAGTCGCTGGTGCAGCTCGTGGCCGTCGGCCGGCATGGTCGAACTCGACTTCGCCGCCTCCGGCTTGACCTTGCCCCTCGGCTTCGGCAGGGCGAACGCCGGGAGTTGCGGCGGCGAGGCGAACTGCTTTTTCACCGGGTCGTAGTCCGTCCAAGTGGCCGGCAGCCGGTAGAGGTAGCGGCCGATGCCGAACTTCACGGCCGCGCGTTTGAGCGCGTCCGAGAACGCGGCCTTCATCCGGTCGCCGCCGTCGGGCTGTTCGCTCGGCGAACCGACATCCATTTTCGTCACCCACTCGCCGTCGATCTTCAGCCGCAGGCGGCAGACGACCGACCCGTCGGCGAGCGTCTCGTACTCGTCCTGCCAGCCGGCGACGCCGAGCACGTCGTCGAGCCGATCCTCGATCACGCGGGCATCGACGTAAGCCAGCGCGAGGGCGCGGTTGCCCTTCACGCTCTGCGGCTTGAACTTCACTTCCTTCAGGTCGAACGGGCTGGACAGCGCGTCCGTAATGGTTCGGCTGTTGCTGGTCATGGGAAACACCTCCACCGAGAAACCGTAATGGTGAAAGTGTACCGGCGTTCAGTTTAAATCGCGAGGTCGGTAGCCGACCCTTCGTGGGATGGTGGGTGTGACGTGCGTGAGGGGAAAAGGAATTGTAGGTGTCGCGTCAACCCAAGTGGCGATTCCGCCACGGGGGTAGCCCCGTGGCGGTGGCGGCGGTGGCGGTTTCGCTGCCGCCTTAACGGC
The DNA here is from genome assembly GCF_059499385.1 of Limnoglobus sp. Lineage (NCBI taxonomy): Bacteria > Pseudomonadati > Planctomycetota > Planctomycetia > Gemmatales > Gemmataceae > Limnoglobus > Limnoglobus sp. Next base: position 99,531 of record NZ_JCABYM010000006.1, read on the forward strand.
TGAGCTTGTCCGCGCCGGGGGCGGGGGTCATGCCGACGGTGGCGAGGGCAGTCGCGAGGAAGTCGGTCGCGAGCTTCTGAATGGTCGCGTCCACGGCGGAGCAGGTCGCGTCCCACTGGGCCTGCGTCTGGCCGGCCTTGAACGGGTCGCAGCTCGTCTCGATGTACGCCTTCGCCTTCGGCTCCGTGCCGCTCGGCCGCAGGCAGACTTTCGCCGAAATCCCGTTCGCCGGGGCGAGGCGGAAGATGAGGAAGTTGCGGGCGGCCTTGTCCGTGTCGCCCTTGAACGGCCCCATCCGACCGTTCTCGTCGCGGAGGTCTTCGACGCTGGCGACGGCCGTGCCGCCGATTTCCTTCGGCGGGTTCGACCGCAGGACGTCGAGCATCTTCGTCATGTTGATCTTCCCTTCGAGACCGGTCATGACGATGTTCACGACCTCGTTGCGGAAGTACCCGAACTGGCGGTTGATCGCGTTCAGGTAATCCACGACCGTCTCGTTCTGCCGCTTCTGGTGCAACGCCAGCTCGGCAAGTAGCAGCACCGCTCCGGCCGAGTCTTTGTCCCGCAGGGCGGCCGTCGTGATGATGCCGTGACTCTCCTCGGTCGCGATGACGAAGTCGTTCGGCGTCCCCTTCACGTCGCCGAACTGGCCGGTCGATTCGAGTTGGTACAACACGTCGGCGTGGTACTTGAACCCGACGAGCAGGTCGTTGATGATTTGTGCCCCGAAGTGCCGGGCGATGCGGGTCTGCTGGCCGGTGCTGACCTCCGTGGTGATGACGAGCGGCGACGGCGGCAGGTCGCCGGCCGCGGCCAGGCGACTCAACTTGAAGTGCGCGAGCAGCGAACAAATCTCGTTGCCGGTGAGGTAGCGGTAGTCGCCGGTCCCGTCCGGCTTCGTGTTCGCCTTCCCGCCGAGCCGGTCGGCGTCCGGGTCAGTCGCGAGCAGGATGTGCGCGTTGTTCGCCTTCGCCACGACCTCGGCGCGGTCGAGGCACTCCGGCACTTCCGGGTTCGGCGTCTTCGTCACGTTCGGGAACTGGCCGTTCGGGTCGTCCTGTTCCGGCACGCGGACGTACTTGAATCCGGCGGCTTCCAATGTCTCGCCGGCACAGAACCCGCCGACGCCGTGCAGCGGCGTGAACACGACGCGGATTTCGTCCGCCCGCGGCGGCGGGACGAGGCTCTGCTTGCGGCACAGCTCGATGTACGCCCGGTGCGGGGCGTCATCCAGGAAGTGGACCTTCCCGCCCTTCACCGCGTCCGCGAACGGGACGTGCTTGATCGCCGCCGCCCGGTCCACGAACTCGCTCATGAGCTGGTCTTCCGGCGGGACCGGCTGCGCCCCGCGCTCGTCGTAGAACTTGCTCCCGTTGTCGTCCGGCGGGTTGTGGCTGGCGGTCATGTTCAGCCCGCCGTGGGCCTTCAGGTAGCGGATCGTCCACGACAATTCCGGCGTGGCGACGTACTTCTTGCTGTCCGGCGGCAGGATGTGCGAGTGGACGCCGTTGGCCGCGTACACTCCGGCCGCGTGCTGGCAGAAGTCCCGACTCGTGAGGTGCAGTACCGGGTTCGGCAGCGACTTGTCGTAGACGCCCCGCTTGTCCTCGAACTGCCGCACGTCGAACGCGAGGACGACATGCAATCGCGATTCGCCGGGGAACTTCGCTTTGAGGTAGTCGCAGTGCCCCTGGACGCTCGCGCCGAGGGTCCAGAGGTTCATCCGGTTCGGCCCGATGCCGACGGCCCCGCGCCGCCCGCCGGTCCCGAACGGCATGACCTGGTAGAACGAGTCGAGCAGGACGGACCACTTCTTGTCCGCGACGAGCTTCTCCAACTGCGGCCGGTAGCCGGCGAAGTCAGGGTGCGTCAGCCACGTCACGAGGTTCTGCGCGGCCTTCGCCTTGAGGGCCGCGTCGGCGTCGATGGTTTGGAATCCGTGGCTGATTGAAGCGAGCAAATCCATGTCCGCAACCTGGGGGGGCAGGTGTGTCGGTGGTTTTTTCTTATTCGGCGAAAACCACCAGGCGAGCCGTGCGGCGTAAGCCCCGGGTAAGGGCGCGTTACCCGGCGGCTTACGCCGCTCGGCTCGCCAACTCAGATGTTCGCCGTCAGGTTTTCGGCGGCCGTCGACTCCCGCCGTCGGAAGATGTTGCGGATGGACGCGACCAACCCCTTGAGGGAGTCGAACCGGCGATGAGGCCATGCGAGCGCCCGCGCGTACCAGCCCCACGCGGTCGTCGGCTCGGCCGAGCGAAGCACCCAGCCCATCGTGCGGGCGGTCGAGGCGTAGCCTTCCGCCATGGCGTCCGCCGCGATGCCTGCCCGGTGGCGGTGCATGATCGATAACGCCGTGGCCACGCGGTCTGACAATTTCTGAGACAGGTTGCCGTGGCCGGTGCGGTACAGCACGAGCGGCTCCGGCACGTAATCGAAGGAATAATACCGCGCCACGCGGAGCCACAGGTCGAAGTCGATGGCCAGATCCCACTGCGGGTCGAAGTTGCCGACGTGGTCGAACACCTGTCGGCGGACCATCGCGGACGAGAAGCAGACGAAGTTCTGCACGAACATCCTGTCGAGAACGCGGCCGGTCGGCGTGTTCGCGACCGGCTGCTTCGCGAGCTTGTTCCCTGCTTCGTCGATCAGTTCGCGGCCGCAGAAGACGACGCCTACGTCGTCGCGAAGCAGTGCCAGCTGCTTCTCCAGCTTGGTCGGCCGCCATGCGTCGTCGGCGTCGAGGAACGTCACGATGTCGCCGCGGCTGAGGCGGATGCCGAGGTTCTTCGCCCGCGACTGACCGAGCTTGTCCGAGCGGACGTACCGTACCCGCGGGTCGGCCAGGAACGGCCTCACCGCGGCCGGCGTGTCGTCCGTCGAGCCGTCGTCGATGACGACGAGTTCCCAGTCGGCGTGCGTCTGCGCGAACACCGATTCCACGGCCGCCGGCAGGAACCGGGCGTAGTTCTTCGCGGCCATCACCACGGACACGGTCGGCGTCATGCCACCAGCGCCCTCGCGTGTCGGGGGGCGACCTTCGAGATGCAGAACCGGTACTTCCCGCTCGGCTCCTGCGGGATCGCGTCCACCAGTTCCACGTCGTGCCGCATCGCCGGGCCGAACAGTTCCTCGACTAGCCCCGCGATTTGCTGGCGGCTTTCCGCGCCGAACTCGTCGGACGGCACGATCCGCAGTCGCAGGAGTGTCACTTCTTCCTGGACGATTTGAATCTGGGCCGTGCCCGCGATGCGGAGGGCGAAGTTTTCCGTGAGCGAGATGCCGGAGATCAGGCTGCCGCTCGGCGAGACGACGAAGTCGGCGTCGCGGCCCTCGACCTTCTCGATCAGCGGCAGTCCACGGCCGCACGGACAGGTTCGACCGCTTGCCGTGACGTGGTCGCCGGTCCGGTAGCGGATGAGCGGCATCGCGAGGTTCGTCAGGTCGGTCACCACCAGCGGGCCTGTCGGGTCGCCCTCGACTTCCGTGTAAACCGAGTCCGCGTTGACGTGTAGCCCGCGGTGGTACTCGCACTCGCTGGCGATGAGGCTGACTTCTTCGCAGCCGTACCGGTCTGTGGCCGGGACGCCGAAGACTTCCTCGATGGCCGTCCGCTGCCAGCCGTGCAGCGGCATCGACGTGGAGATGATGCCGTTCGGCCGCACGTCGGTGACGCCCTCGGCCTTCAGTTTTTCCGCGAGCAAGAACAACGAGTGGGCGTGGCCGAACAGCAGCCCCGGCCGGTGGCGGCGGATCGTGGCGGCGAACTCTCTCACGCGGGCGTCGGTCAGCTCGACCGTGTCCAGGTACACGGCCCGGTCGAGCAGCCAGTTCCGGACGCGGCCCTTCAGCCCGAACTTGCGGTACTCCGGGTTGCCCCAAACCTTCGCGACCCGTTGCCCGAGCCGCCACCCGGACCACTCGTCGCTCCGCAGGGTGCAGGCGTACTTCCACTGCTTGCCGGGTTCGTCCAGCCGGATCGTCAGCGGCACGCCGGTCGAGCCGGACGTCCGCTTCACGACCAGCTTCTGCCCATGGTACGCGGTCGAGAGGAACTCCGCCTCGTACGCCCGCAGGTCGGCCTTCGTCACAACCGGGAAGTTTTCCAGATCGCGGAGTTCATGCACGTCGTTCGGGTGAACGCCGGCCGCGGCCCAGGTCCGGCGGTAGTACGGGACCGTGCCGAAAGCGTGGCGGAGGATCGCTTTCAACGCGACGAGTTGCCGTTGCCGGACGACCGCCGGCGGGTCGAACTGCGTCTGTCGGAGGACGCGGAGGTAGCGCAGGTGCTTGCTCCCCGCCTTCGCGGCGGCGAGCGGTTGCAGGACGTGGCGGTTCAAGAGGTCGAGCATCCGTGCCCCCGGTGAGAATCAGAGAAGACTTCTCTGCCATTCAATTTGTTGAGTCAACCCGTCGTCCATGCTCGTCGTCGGCTTCCACCCCACGTGCTTGAGCAGCTTGCCCACGTCCGCCCCGGTCGAGAACTGGTCACCCTTCCGCGGCGGGTGGCGCTCGATGATGGCCGTTTTGCCGGTGATGCGCTCGATCTTGCGGATCACGTCCAGAACGGTGACGAGTTCGCCGCCGCCGAGGTTGAACACCTCGCCGGACATTGCGCCCGTGGACCGCACGACCGCGTCCACGCAGTCGTGGATGAACGTGTTGCCGCGGATGTGAAGGCCGTCGCCGGTCAGCTTGATCGGCTGCCCGGTCAGCACGGCCTGGATGAAGTGGTTGAACCCCATGTCCGGCCGCTGCCGCGGGCCGTAGACGCTGAAGAACCGCAGGACCACAGCCGGAACGCCGAACTCGTCGCCGTACACGCGGCAGAGGTGCTCGCCGGCCAGCTTCGTGATGCCGTAGGGGGAACTCGGCTTCGTCGGCAGCGACTCGTCGCCGCTCGCGTACTTCCCGTAGACGCTGCTCGTGCTGGCGTAGACGAACTTCTTCAGCGCCTTCGACTCCTTGACGCTTTCCTGCAGCCGGTGCGTGGCGGTTAGGTTGCACCGGTTGTATTCGTCGAAGTTCGTCCAGCTCTTGTTCAGCCCCGGCATCGCGGCGATGTGGAACACCCACTCCACGCCCTCGACGACGTTCGCCGGCACGCCGTCGGCCAGGTCGAGTTCTTGAAACGCGAACGCCTTGTGGTCGCGGAGGGCGGCGAGGTTCCGCTCCTTCACCGGCCGCGGGTAGTAGCTGGTGAAGCAATCGACGCCGACGACGGTGTGACCGTCCGCGACGAGCCGCTCGCTCAGGTGGGAGCCGATGAACCCGGCCGCGCCGGTAACGAGGCAACGCATGTCGAGGGACTCTCAACGGGGCCAGGGGAGCGTACCGCATCCGCCGGCGGGTTCGCAACCCCGACCGGCCGGCGCAACCCGCCCAGCTTGACGCGGTTGGCCTTCCCGCGGCCGCCGGGCCGGGGTATAAGCCCCCGTTCAAAATTCGGGCGGCCGTAGGATGGTGTATTGGCCGCCCCGACCGATCAGGAGACGTGAACCATGCGCCGAGCCGGAATAGTGTTGTCTACCCTGCTCGCGGCCGCCCCGGCCGCCGTCGGCCAGGCCCCGACGCCGCCCGCGTCGCCGGGCCAGACGCCGATGAACCTTGCGAACCCGCAGCAACTGCCGGGGAACAACCGGGCCGGCGGCGCGATCGTTCCGGCCGCGGCCAACGTCGTCATCCCCCCGGCCCTCCAGGCGCACCTGACGGCGTGGGAAAAGAAGTCCGCGGCCGTCACGAACTACTACTCCGAGTGCGACTACGTCCGGAAGAACACGCTCACCCGCAAGGACACGACGTTCACCGGCACGATGATGTGCATGAAGCCGAACCTCGCCCGGATGCGGATCGACAACAAGGCGGACAAGGGCGACTTCCTGTCGTACATCTCGGACGGCAAGTCGGTGTACGAGTACGCCGGCAAGGACAAGGTCATCCGCCAGTACGCCATCCCGCCGGGCGGCAAGGGCGGGGCCGGCGACAACCTGCTGATGGAGTTCATGTCCGGCGGCATGACGGCCGACGACGTGAAGCAGCGGTTCGACCTGAAGCTCGACAAGGAAGAGGACCACTACGTCCACATCAAGATCACGCCGCGGCTCGACCGGGACAAGCAGGAGTTCGACACGATGCTGCTGGTCCTGTACGGGGCGAAGCTGGCCGACCGGAAGTGGGACTACCTGCCGGCCGTCGTGATGATGAGCAAGAACGGCGGGCAGGAGGTCGAGCAGTGGACGTTCAAGGAGCCGAAGATCAACCACGACGGGATCAAGAAGGAGCACTTCGTCGCGCTGATGCCGGACAAGAAGGACGGGTGGAAGTTGGAGCAGATGAGCGCCAGCCCGCGGGACCCGCGGACCGGTCTGACCGCCGCGCCGCCGGGCGCACCGGCCGGCCGCAAGTAAGGTGGAAGGCAATGTGGCGCGGGGCCGTCGGGTGACGGCCCCGTTTTCATTTCCCGGACAGCCCGAACATTTCCCGCGCGTTCGCCGTCGTCCGGTCCGCGATCTCCTCCGCGGTGACGCCCAGCACATCGGCTAAGCACGTGGCGGTGTGCGCCACGAACGCCGGCTCGTTCCGCTTGCCGCGAACCGGGACGGGCGCGAGGTAGGGGCAGTCCGTCTCCACAAGCAGTCGGTCGAGCGGGATCGCCTTCGCCACTTCCCGAATCGCGTCCGCCGTCTTGTACGTCAGCATCCCGGCGAACGAGACGTGCAGTCCCATCTCCAGGCACTGCCGGGCCGACTCGGCGTCCCCGCAGTAGGAGTGCATCACGCCGCGGACCGGCCCGGTCCGCTCGTACCGGTCGCGGAGCATCCGCACCACGTCCGCCTCCGCCTCGCGGCAGTGGATCACGACCGCCTTGTTCAACCGATGGGCTAGTTCGAGATGCCTAGCGAAGTAGTCCTCTTGCAGCGGGAACGGGGCGCGGTCCCAGTAGCGGTCCAGGCCCGTCTCGCCTATTGCGACGACCTTCGGGTGCGAGGCCAGCGGCGCGACCTCATCCCAGTCGCCCGGCCCGGCCTCGGCGACGTGGTTCGGCTGAATGCCTACGGCTGCGACGAGCAACTCGTCCCGCCCGCACTGGTCGAGCGTCGTCCGACTCGTCGGCAGGTCGATCCCGACGGCGATGATGCGTTCCAGGCCCGCCGCCCTCGCGCGGTCCATTACGGCGGGCAGGTCGGCGGCGAAGCGGTCGTCGAAGAGGTGGGCGTGCGTGTCGATCAGGGACATGGGGTCAACGTATGGAAACGGAACCGGGGGCGATTCGCCCCCGGTTCGTCGTCGCGTTACGGGTTGTTCCCGCCCGCCCCGAAGTTCCCCTCGCCGCCCATCGGGGCCCCAAGTTGGCCGGCCGCGGCCGTGTCGGCCTTCACCTTCTCGATCCACTCGTCCCACTTCTTCTGCCGGTCCACCCGCTCCGGGTTGGCCATGTCGGTCCCGGAGTTCCGGACGCTCAGCGTGCCGTCCGGCCGGAGGATCAGCATCTCGACCGCCCCGTCGTCCTCGACCGTCCGGTCGCCGAACGGCCGGGACTGCTTGCCGCCCTCGTAGTCCACGCAGACGTTGTTGGAGGTCAAATCGACGAGCACGCCCTTCGGCTGCTCCTTCGCGGTCGGGTTCACCTTGTACCGCGGGAGCTCCTGGAGGATGTACTTCACCTTCTGCGACGACCACAGCGGCAGCGTCAGCAGTTGCTTCTTGCCGATGAACTCGCCGCGGGCGACCGGGATGTCGCCGACGACCCACGCCCCGATCGGCTCCGTCTTTTCCTCGATCCGGACCTGGTGCAGCCACTGCTGGACCTGGACGACCGGGAGCCTGCCGTTCTGGTTGTCGAGCAGGTTGACGACCTTCAAGTCCCGGTTCTTCTCGCGGATCGTGTTCGCGTACTGGACCGGGTCCACGAGGTACGTGTTCATGTCCACCGGGACGGTGACGCGAAGCGGCTGCTTCGACGCCGGGTCGGCGATCGACACCATCGGCCCCCGGAGGATGGCGACATCGGCGTCGGACGGCCGGGACACGTTCGCGTTCTTGTAGTTCGGGTTCTTCATCTTGACCCGAATCCGGTACTCGTAGGTGTGGCCCTCGCGGATGTTCACGTCCATGAACCGGATGAGCATGTGCTCCAGTTCGACCGGGGCCTTCAGGTCCGGGATGCCGGCGGCGTTCGGGTTGAACCCGCCCGCCGGGTCGTAGGGGTTGCCGCCGGGGGCCATCGGGTTGCCCGGCCCGCCCGGCGGCCGGCCGCCCGTGCCCCGCCCGCCGATCGACATGCCGGACCCCTGCGAGCCGAAGTACCCGGCGTCGCCGCCGCCGGCCGCGGCCCCCGGCCCGGCCCCGCCGCCCGGCGGCGGGAGGAACGACGGCAGGAACGGGTTGCTCCCCTTCCCGGAGAACCGGTTCTGGAGTTCGGTCGGCGTGATCGGGACCTTCTGGTTTTCCTTCATCTTGTCCACCGTCCGGACGATCGACGGCAGCGTGATCGGCGGGTACGTCTGCTGGCCTTCCGCCACGGCCGGCAGCGGCAGCGCCATCTCCTGCTCGTACCGCAGGAAGTACGGCAGGTAGCCCTCGTCCGGCTGGTCGGAGACCTTCCGGTTGTTGATCTCGGCCAGGTACCACGCGACGTGGTCGTAGGGCTCCCACTCGTACTCGCGGCCGTTCGGGTCGGTGACCTTCCGCTCGACCTCGAACCCGGCGAACGTCGGGCCTTCGAGTACCTTCACGCCGCCGGTCGTGGTCGCCCCGCCGGTGGCCGGCGCGCCGGCCCCGCCCGGTCCGAAGCCGAACGCCGCCCCGCTATCGCCCATCGGGTTGCCCGGCCGGCCGCCGGCCCCGCCGGGCGGCGCGCCCGGCAGGGACAGCCCGCCGGAGTAGTTGCCGCTCGTCTCGCGGGCGGCTTCCTCGATCGTCCGCAACCGCAGCGCCCGGCGGACGACTTCGAGCTGCTCCTTGAGTGGGAAGACGGCGTGCATCACGATCGTCCGCCGCGGGTAGATGATGAACGCCGGCTGGTCCTTCGCCGGGTCGAAGTCCTCGATGTTCTTGTACGTGACCGTCTTCTCGTAGCGGTCCTTGTTCTCGAAGGTCGAGCCGGAGTTGCCGAACCCGCCGGGGCCGTAGCCGCCGCTATCCCCTTCCCCGCCGCCGAGGCCGAACCCGCCGCCCCCCGGCGGGCCGCCGCCGAAGCCGCCCGGAGGGCCGCCGAAGCCACCGGGGGGACCGCCGAAGCCCGGCGGGCCGCCCGCGCCCGGCCGGCCGCCGGCCCCGCCCGCGCCCGGCGGCGTGGTCGTTTGCTGCCGCGCGCCGGCCAGCTTGGACCGCCGCTTGATGTCGCTCTTGGCCAGGAGGTCCTTCAACGTCTTCGTGTTCATCGAGCTGATCGGAACGCCCGACAGGACGCCGATGGAGTAGTTCCCCGGCGACCCCTTGATGTCGTAGGCCTTCATGTTCAGCCGCACGAGGTCGAGCTGCGCCTCGACGATGCCGAGCACCCGCGGGTTCTCGCGGGCGCGGCTCGGGCGGTCCACCGGCTCGAACGCGAAGTGCTCGACCGGGAAGGCGTCCGGGCCGATGGCCTTCAGGTCGAGTGTCTCCGGCTTTTCGACCCACGGCGGCAGCTCCGGGGCCGTGCCGTTCTGGTTCTTGATGCTGTTGTTGATCGAACTGGCGTGGTTGTTGAACGACTTCACCACGTCCGTCGGGCTTTTGGCGGACACGAGGTGCGAGATGCCCCACACCCCGAGCAGCCCGAGGCCGCCGACGGCCAGCCCGAGGGCGACCTTCTCCCCCTTCGCGAGGAGGAACTGTTGGAGGTTGAACTTGGCCATGGACAAAGTCCTTCGGGAACGAGGGTGTCTACGGGTGTCTCAACGGGTTACTTCGGCGGGTCCTTCTTCGGCTCCGCCGGGGCCGGGGCGTCGGGCTTCTTCTCCGGCTCGGCCGGGGTCTCGGCCTTCTTCTCGGGGGCGGCCGCGGGGTCCGGCTTCTTCTCCGGGGCCGCGGGCGTTTCGGGCATCGGGGTCATCGGCTTCTCGCCGTCCGCCGGCTTCGCCGTCGCGTCGGCGGCCGTCGCCGCCTCGCCTTCCTTCTTCGGCTCCTCGTACCGCTCGTACAGGGTGATGAGGCCGTAGATGGTCAACTGCACGAGGCCGGAGTTCGCCTGCGCCTCGGAGACGCTGGAGAGGGTGTCCGCCCCCAGGCCGGGGATGCCGCCGTAGGGGTTGCCGAAACTGCCGCCGGAAAAGCTACCGCCGCCGGGGATGCCGCCCTCGAAGCCGCCCGGCCCGCCGGGCGGGTAGCCGCTGCCGTAGGGGCTGCCGCTCGACAGCCCGCTGCCGGCGAACCCGCTCGCGGTCGTGGCCTCGCCGCCCGCGCCGTAGTCCGAGTATTGGCCACCGCTCGGGTCGGTCGGGGACTGCTGGTTCGGTTGGTTGAGCGGCTCGGTGAACCGCGTCCAGTGGACCTGCGTTGTCTCGAACCGCAGGGGGGAGTTCGCGTAGGCGATCAGCACGTCGTTCACGTACATCTGATCGACGATCAACGTGAACGCGACCGGCACGCGGCGGAGTTGCGGCGTGACCTCGATGTACCGCTTCCGGTTGCCGTTCGCGATGTCGAGTAGCCGCAGCCCGCCGGCGCGGCCCTTGCCGCCCGCTGCCGCGCCGCCGGTCATTCCCCCGGCGTACGCGCCGGGGGGGCCGGACTCGCCCTCGAACCCCGGCGTCGTGCCGGAGGTCTCGCCCGACTCGCCGGTCGGCGGGGCGGCGGACCCGGCCGTGGTCGCCGCGGGGTCGGCTTCGGCCCAGAACGTGGGCGGCTGCATCTCCTTCGCCGCGTCCTTCGAGGACGAGTAGCCGATGGCCAGCCGGTCGAGCCGGCGGATCGGGACGGTGCGGTTGTCGAGCACCTGGACGACCTTCGCGATCTCCTCGACGCTCGTGCCGGGCGGGATCACGTGCGTCGGCAGCGGCGGCACGTCGATCGTCTCGCCGCCCCCGACGCCGGCCCCCTCGACCCGGAACTCGAACGGCGGGAGGTCCATCCGCGGGTCGAGCCAGACGTTCAGCTTCATCGCGCTGCCGGTGCCGAGGACCTGGAGCTGGTTCGTCCGGTTCTTGAGCTTGCCCTTCATGACCAGCCCGGCCCCCTGGTCCCGCGGCTCGATCGAAAGGTCGAGTTCCCAGACGCGGCTGACGAACTTCCGCTTCCGCGGGGGCGGCATCGCCCCGTCCGGCTTGACGAGCGCGAACCGGGCGATCTGATCGTTGACCTTGTTGATCGGGTCGAGCATCGCCCGCTGGACCCACAGGTCCTCCATCACGAGCCAGAGTTGCTTCGATTCGAGCGACTGCCCACCCCAGTTGCGGACCCACCGGAGGACGGACCGCCACCCGCCCTTGAACTCGGTCGGTTTGATCGACTCGCCGAGTTGGACGTAGGAAGAGGCGTAGGCCGGCTTGAACGTTTCGGAGGCGTTACTGCCGATGAAGTCGCGGAAGTTGGTGCCGAACTTCATCGTGTTGTACCGGTCGAACATCCCGTTCGAGGTCTCCGGCCAGGTGAAGTAGTCGGCCTGCTTGTCCCAGTTCATCTTCCAGAGCTTGCCGCGGACGCCGTCGAGGACGTCCTTGTTCTTCTCGATGGCCTGGATCGTCCCCTGGCCGGGGGCCTTCGCCCCCTTCATGGCCGTGTCGGCGTCGGCCACTTCCTTGTTCGCCTTCTCGATGGCCCCGCTCACGCCGGTCATCATGAAGACGACGGCGAGCAGGACGAACAGCGGGGCGAGGCCGACCAGAATCCAGAAGTGGTGCTTCTTCAGCGCGTCGTTATTGCTCTTCATCGAAGGTCCTCGGATCGCCTTGTTCGGGGGAGGTCTCAGGGGGCGGCCGTCGGCCGGTTACTTCGGGGTCTCGGTCGCCGTCCCGTCGGCCGGGGCCGCGGTCCCGGAATCCCGCCAGACGAACATCAGCACGAACACGGTGCGGTACTTCTGCCGCCGGGGTTGCTTCACCGTCGGGTCCGCGCCGCCGCCGACCGCGCCCGGCCCCATCGGTCCCGGTGGGCCGTCCGGCCCGCCGAGGTTGCCGAAGCTCTTGCCGCCGCCCCCCATCGGGCCGCCGGAGTCCTCGTACCCGAACGCCCCGGACGATTCCCCGCCGGGGATGTTGCCGAACCCGCCGCTGCCGAAGCTCCCGCCGCCGGCCGCGCTGCCGCCGGTCAGGGGGGACCAGCTCGACCCGGTCGCCGCCGGCGTGCCGGCGGCCGCCGTCGTCTCCGAAGTGGACCCCTCGCTGCTAGGAGACGAGTAGCCCGCGTCCCCGGCCCCCGGCGGCGCGCCGTACCCGCCGCCGGTCGTCCCGGCCACGCCGAGGAATCGCTCCATGTACACCTTGCCCGGCCCGATCAGGTCGAGGACCTTCTGCTGCGGGCTTTCCTGCTTCTTCGAGAGGGCCAGGAACACGTGGCTCACGCGGCCCTGCAACGGGTCGGTGACGCCGGGGAGGAACTCGCTGACCTTCCGCGGGCCGATCCGCTCCGCCGTGCGGGTCGCGTCCTGGAAGTTCTTCATGACACCCTTGACGACGAAGTCGGACCCGGCCTGGTGGAACGTCCAGCCGCGGATTTCCACGACCCAGCCGCCGCCGTCCGGCGGCTTCGGCTTCCACGCCTTCGCCTCGTTCTCGTCCTTCTCCCGTTCCGTTTCCATCATGTTTTCGGCGATGGCCTTCTTCTCCTCGGCCCACACCTTCTGGTCCGCCGACTCGTAGAAGCCCTTCAAGTTGTCCGTGTAGCGGGTGCGGACCTCCTGCACGTTCACCTGCGCGAGGTACTCGGTCAGGTCCGGGTCGTTCACGCGGTCGATGGACAGGCCCTTCTTCACCCGCTCGAGGTAGGCGTTGATCGCCGCCTTGCCGTTCGGCTGGCTCCAGAAGCTGGCCTGGTCCGGCTCTTCGAGCAGGTTGCCCCGCTCGCCGGCCCGCGGGAGGGCCGTCGTCACGAGTTGGTGCAGCCGGACCCAGTCGAGCCGCTTGTCCGCCCCGGCGACGATGGCCTTGACCTCGCCCTGGGCCTTTTGAAGTGCCTCCTCGCCGGACCGCTGCTCGGACGCCTGCTTGTCCGCCGCGGACTTCGCCTGCTTGGCGGTCTCCATCGCCTTCGCGATGCTCGCGTCGGTCGCGGAGGAGTATTGCACGCCGAACCCGAACGCCGCCAGCCCCGCCCCGAGGAGGAGGGCCGCCGCCGCCGCCGCCGCGAACGGCTTCTTCGCGCGGATGAGCCGCTCCGTGCGGAGTTCCTGCGGCAACAGGTTCGTGTTGATCCGGCCGAAGTCGGTCCGCTCGGCCAGCATGTTCAGCCCTTGCAGGGCCAGCCCGTAGGCGATGGGGAACGTCAGGAGGTTCTCGGAGAAGACCGGGTCGTTGAGCACCTGGTCGCCGGACAGCCGGGCGATCTTGCTCGGCCGGTTGACGGCCAGCGACAGCTTCTCGGCCATGTACTTCTGGAGGCCGGGCAGCTTGAACGCGCTGCCGAGGCCGTACATCGACGCGATGTGCGCGTCCCGGTGGGTGTTCGTGAAGTACCCGAGGGAGCGTTGAACTTCGCCGACGAAGTCGGTCAGCACCGGCCGCAGGGACTTCAGGATTTGCGCGAGGTCCGGGGACTTGGCGGCGTTCCGCTTCAGGTGCTCGGCCTTCGCGAACGTGAGCTTCATCTCCTTCGAGAGCGCCCGCGTGAAGTGGTTGCCGCCGAGGGACAGCGGCCGCTGCCAGATGATCTTGCCGGCGTCCGTGATGATGAGGTTCGAGTTATCCGTCCCCACGTCCAGCACGACGATGCACCGCTTCTTACCGCGGGGCGTGTCCTCGTTCTCCTGCGGCATCTCGGCGTCCGGGCCTCCCTTCTTGAGCAGCTCGTAGGTCGCGTAGTTCGTGAGTGCGAGCGGGGCCATCTGGACGATGTTGCACTCGATCCCGGCGTTGCCGTACTGCGACAGGTGGCGGGAGATCATCTCCCGCTTCATCGCGAACAGGCCGATTTCCGTCTCCATCGCGAAGTTGTTGACGACCTCGCCGCCGGCGATCTTCTGGTAGTCCCAGACGACCTCATCGAGCGGGAACGGGATTTGTTGCTTCGCCTCGAACTTCACAATGTCCGGGATCTTCGACTCCTCGACCGGCGGCAACTTCACGAACCGCGCCAGACCGCCGCTCTGCCCGGCGACACCGATGGCGACGATGTCGTTACCGATCGGGTTGCGGGTGAGGAACTTCTCGAGCGCCTCGCGGGCCAGCGCCTCGGGGTCGGCGTCCGGCTGGGACATGATCTTCGGGTGCTCGATGTAGTCGAACGCGGTGGCCGTGGGCTTGCCGTCCACGAGTTCGAGCTTCAAGGCCTTGAGGGCACACTGGCCCATGTCGAGGCCCCAAACGGCGGTCGGTTTTGCCATGGCGGTTCACTCGTGAAGTCGGGTCGCCGGGCCGGCGACGGGGCCGCGCAGATTGTGATATTCAAACCAACGGCCGGCGGCTGAGGCCGTTGGCGGGTCGTCAAACTTGTTACAACTGGTCCGGCGGACGGTGCGAGTCACCCATTCTACGCAGGAACGGCGTCGTTTGGGTTCACGGTAACCGCAGGCCGTTACGCTGTCAACAAATGGAACGGAGTTGCGGGGGAAATGTTGGTGCGGATTTGAATGGTTATCGGCGTCCGGCGAGGCGGTGCGCCTGACTTCCGAAGTCCGGCTTCGACTTCGCAAGTCGAGGGGACGGTAGGCGTCCGCAAAAATCGCAGACGCCGCGCGGCGGGTTCGACTTCCGAAGTCGAAGCCGGACTTCGGAAGTCAAGTCCTTACTGATACTCGTACCCGATCTTGAACGTGACCCGGCCGTCGTATAGCCGGGTGATGTCCGTGATGAACACGTCGTACCCGCCGCCGATCTGACTCTTGCTGCTCGGCGTGGTGAACGGCGTGAACGCCGAGTTAGCTGGGCTGGGGAACGGGACGGCCCCGCCGAACGCCCGCGGGCCGTTCACGCCGGAGATGCCGTGCGACTCCTCCAGGAACACCGGCTGCCCGCCGCGGGCCTGCCCCGGCAGCACCCGCCAGATGAGCAACCCGTCGGCCGCGAGGTCACTGTCGAACCCCTTCCGCATCCGATTCTCCAGCAGGAAATACTCGCTGCCATCGGCCCGCACAGGAATCTTGAAGCACTCACCTTTCCCGTCCACGATCGGCGAGAGGATGAGCTTCTGCTTCTTCGTCGGGTCGATGAGCGTCGGCTTGATCCAGCCGAGTTCCTGCTTGCACCACGCGGAGAAGTGCTGCGGCCGGCCGTTCGGGTTCTGTTGCGACATGGCGCACCAGCTGCCGACGCCCTCCATCCCCGGAACCTCCGGCTTCGCGTACAGGTCCGGCAGGCCGAGCATGTGGCCGAACTCGTGGCAGAAGACGCTGATGTCCGTCATCCGCGGCCCGCCCTCCTGGACGATGAAGTACGGCCAGCTCTTGTTGTTGTGCCGGAAGCTCGCCCGGTGCGGCCAGTACAGGCTGCCGCGGGTCGTGCTCACCCGCTCGCCTGCGAACAGGAAGAACACCCCGTCGTACCCGTCGAGCGCGTCCTTGCCCTTCGCCGCGAGGTACTTGTCGAACGCCTCCGTGAGCAGCGACCCCTTCTCGCGGGTGCTCGTCCCGTTGCCGCTGGAATACTCCATCCGCTTCTTGGACACCTCGACCCAACCGAGGAACTTGCCGTCGATCTTGAACTGGCCGTAAGAGATTTCCTGGTAGTAGTCGTTCATGCTGCCGTGGACCTTCTGGCCCGTGGCGCTCCGGCCGTTGTACTTCCCGATGCTGAACAGCGACGCCTCCCAGTCGGCGTCGGCCACCTTCGGGTTGTGCTTCACGTCCGGGTAGTCGATGCCGAGGATGGCAAGCTTGTAGCTCGGCTTCGCCCACGCCCGCGGCAGCCGGTCGTCCCAGCCGAACGTCTGGTTGCCGCGGCCCCGCTGATCGCTGCCGAGCGTAGCGCGGACTTCGACCTCGTCCTTCGCCTTTTCCTTCAGCACGCTGAGCGTCACCATCTCGCCCGGCTTCTTGCCGTCGAGGGCGTCGCGGAAGGCGGTGTCGGTGGTGATGGCGATCTGGTTGACCTTCTTCACGATGTCGCCGACCTTCAGCCCGGCCTTCTCGGCCCCGCCGCCGGGGGTGACGGACGTGACCTCGACGCCGCCGTTCTTCGCCGGCGACAGTTGGAAGCCGAGGATGGCCCGCTCGGCGGTCCCCTGCAACTTGAACGGCTTGCTGACCGGCCGGAGCGTGGCCGCGACTTCGAGCGACTCCCCGCCGCGGTCCACCTTCACCTTCAGCACGTCGTCGGCGGCGCGGCCGCGGAGCTTGTCGCGGGCGGCGGCGGTCGTTTGCACCGTGACGCCGTCGAACGAAATCAGCACGTCGCCGGCCTTCAGCCCGGCCTCGTCCGCGGGGGAATCGGTCTGGATGTCGTCGATCACCGGGCGGCCGGACTCGTCGGTCGTGACCTCGATGCCGAGGTAGCCGGGGGCCGTGGTCGTGTCGGTGAACTTGAACGCCTTCGGGTCGGCGGCGACGGCGTCCTTCGCCGTGCGGTAGCCGGTGAGGTCGTAGCTCACGTGCGGTTTCGGGGCCTCCTCGCGCTTGTCGTCGGCGGCGACCGGCGACGCGAGGAGCAAGACGGCGACGAACGTGCGGGTGCGCATGTCGGGATCGGGGGATGAAGGTGGGGGACCGCGAGAGAGATGGTAGAAGTGTAAAAATGAGAAAGTGAAAAGGCGATGAATGATCGGCACAATCACGTCATGTGGCGGAGGCGGTAGAGGGTGCCCTTCGTCCGCTCACCTCCCGGTTCGCCGGCCCGGACGAAGCTCGTTTCCACGTCGAGACCGACCTCGCCACACACCCACCGGAAGCTGCGGGCCGCGTTCCGGTCCGGGTCCGTGACGAGGGCCGTGCCGCCCGGCACGAGGACGGCCTGGATGAACTTCGCGACCGGCTCCACGAGCCGCTCTTCGTACATCACGTCCGACGCGATGATGACCGGGAACGTGACCCCCGGCGGTGGCGACCGCAGGTCGAGCGGCAGCGACCGGGCGTTCGCGTGGCCGTTCCGCTTCGCGTTCTCGACGGCGAACCGGACGGCCATTTCGTCCACGTCGGAGAACGTGACCCGCAGCCGGCAGGCGAGCGCGGCGATGCCGCCGAGGCCGAGGCCGCAGCCGATTTCCAGCACGTCCAGTTCGCCGTCCGAGCCGCGGGGGTACTTCGCCCAGTCCTCGCGGAGCACGACCTTCGCGAGCATCCGCCCGGCGGCCCACAGGTCGGTCCAATACGGGATGTACTCGTCGGCGGCGTAGGCGTTCCGCACGCCGGGGTGCTCGAACACCTTGTCGAGTCCCGCGGGCCGTTCGAGGTGGAACGTCATGCCTTCGAGCGTGACCTTCTCGCGAACGCGGTCGGTACAGGCTTCGTCAGGCGTGGAATGGAGGCGGGGCTGAGTCATGATTCAGGGAATGAAGGACCAAATAGCTAATTCTGTCTTTTGTAAGGTCGCGGTAAGGTGGACGTGAGGACTCTCTCCCAGAGCTGCCGGACCGCTTACGCAATTAGCCCAGGGCGGATTTGCACCGCCGACCTCCCTCACGCCCACCTCATCGCAACGCTTCAACGGACTTACTCTTCACGGGTTGTCCTCTCCACTCCCGCCCCACGGATTGCACCGGCAGATTCGCCACGTCCCCTTCGCCGCGCCGATCAGCGGGCCGTGCTTGTGAACGGCCAGGATGAAGTACTCGCTGCACCCCGGCGTGAACCGGCACGACGGCGGCAGCAGTGGCCGGATGAGCCACTGGTAGCCCCGCACGAGCAGGATCAGCATGCCGCCGACGGCGAGGGCAGGGCCGTGCCACAGCCAGCGGATCATGGCGACGCCCCCGCCTTCTTCGCCGCGAGCGCCGCCAGCTTTACGAGCGACGCCTTCAGCGCCTCGATCTCCGCTTCCGGCCCACCGCTCTTCGGGATCATGATGAAGTCGAACCCCGGCGGCAGGTCGTGCTGCGTCAGTCGGAACGCCTCGCGGAACAGCCGCTTGTACCGGTTGCGGGTGACGGCGTTGCCGACCTTCTTCGACACGGACACGCCGAGCCGCGGGTGCGGCAGGGCGTTCTCGCAAGCGTAGACGATGAGCGCGGCGTCGCTGGCCGACTTCTTGCGGTCGTAGACGCGCTGGAACTCGGCCGGCGTCTTCAGCCGTCGGGACTGCGGGAACGTGAGTGGCAGGTGCTCGGCCATACCCACACCGACACGTCAGGCCCACGGGACGTTCGCCCGCGGCGTCTGCGGATTCCGTTTCGCGAACTGCTCCATCAGCTCCCGGCTGTAGTCGTCCACGCCCTTCGGCACGACGACCTGGAACACGAGGAACTGGTCGCCGCCGGCGATCCCCTTGCCGCGCATCCGTAGCTTCCCGCCGCCGGACGTGCCGGGCGGAACCTTCACCGTCAACCGGTCGCCCTTGATGGTGGGCACTTCGACCGTCGTGCCGTTGATCGCCTCGACGACGCTAATCGGCACGTCGAGTTCCACGTCGTTCCCGTCCCGGCGGAAGAACAGGTGCGGCGCGACCTCGACCCGTAGGTACACGTCCGCCGAGCCGGTGGCGCTCGCCGGGACGCGGAGCTTCTTGCCGTCCTCGATGCCGGCCGGAACCTTCACGTCGATCGTCCGGCCGCCGACGTTGATGGAAATGCTCCCGCCGTTCGCGGCCGTTTCGAACGGGACGGTCACGTCCGTCTCGATGTCCTCCGGCGGCGGCGGGGTGCGGCCCCGCCCGCGGCCGCCGGCCCGCTGGCCGAAGAAGTCCGCGAACCCGCCGGCGTCCGGGGCGTTGTCGCCGAACAGTTGGCGGAACAGTTCCTCGGCTGCCGCGGGGTCCACCCGGCTGCCCGGCGACCCGGCCCCGGCCCACGACGGGAACCCGCTCGGCCCTTCGGCCCCTCCGCCGCCGAACCCGCCGTACTGCGGCCCGTGCGCGCCGAATTGGTCGTAGATTTGCCGCTTCTTCGGGTCGGACAGGACGCCGTGGGCCTCGTTCGCCTCCTTGAACAGCGCCTCCGCCTGCTTGTCGCCGGGGTTCTTGTCCGGGTGATACTTCTGCGCCAGCTTGCGGTACGCCTTCTTGATGTCGTCCGCCGTCGCCGTCCGGGGCACGCCGAGCACTTCGTAGAAATCGCGGGGCATGTTGGAACTCAAGGGATGGTGCGTAGCAGAATCTTACACCACGAATCAACGACCCGTTTAGCGGGCGACCCGACGGGTCGCCCGCTAAACGTCACTCGGGGCGTAGCAACGGGAACAGGATCACGTCGCGGATGGTCGTCGTGTTCGTCAGTAGCATGACGAGCCGGTCGATGCCGACGCCCAAGCCCCCGGCCGGCGGCATCCCGTGCCGCAGTGCCCGGACGAAGTCGTCGTCCATCTTCGCCATCGAGTCCTCCTCGCCGAGGCCGGCGAGCTGCCGGCGGAACGTCGCCTCCTGGGTGATCGGGTCGTTCAGCTCCGTGTAGGCGTTCGCCAGCTCCATCCCGGCGACGTACAGCTCGAACCGCTCCGCCAACTCCGGCGTCTCCCGCTTCCGCTTCGTGAGCGGGCACAGCGCGGCGGGGTAGTCGTACACGAACGTCGGCTTGTCCGCCTTCGCCAGCTCCGGCTCCACGCAATGCTCGAACAGTTCGTGAACCAGCACGTCGTGCTCCTTCGGCGTCGCCGCCTTCGTCTTCTCGTCGCGGAGTTCGAGCGGAATCTTGAGCGCCTGGGCCTTCGCCTTCACGCCGTCGCGGTCGAACAGCGTCACGCCGGTCGTCTTCTCGAACACGTCCGCGTACTTCACCCGCGGCCACGGCGGGGTGTAGTCGATCTGCCGGTCGCCGTAGGGCAGCGTCCGCGACTCGCCGAGGCAACCGACGCACGCCACGAACAGCCCTTCCGTCAGGTCCATCATCGTGAACAGGTCGCCGTAGGCGTGGTACAGTTCCAGCATCGTGAACTCGGGGTTGTGCCGCCGGCTGACCCCCTCGTTGCGGAACACGCGGCCGATCTCGTACACCTTCTCGATGCCGCCGACGAGCAGCCGCTTCAGCGGCAGTTCCAGCGCGATGCGGATGAACAGCGGGATGTCGAGCGCGTTGTGGTGGGTGCCGAACGGCCGAGCCGCCGCCCCGCCCGCGATGGCGTGCAGCGTCGGCGTCTCGACTTCGAGGTAGCCCTTGTCGTCCAGGTAGTTCCGAATCGTGCGGAGCAGCTTCACTCGCTGGTGCGCCCGCTTCAGCGTGTCCGGCGTGTAGATCAGGTCGAGGTAGCGGTGGCGGAGCCGATACTCCTCGTCCGACATGCCGTAGTAGCCGGTCGGGTGCGGTTCGAGCGACTTCGTGAGGAACGTCAGCCCGCTCGCGCGGATGGTCGGCTCGCCCATCTTCGTCTTGCCGAACTCGCCGTCGATGCCGACGAGGTCGCCGAGGTCGAGCAGGTTCAGCACCTTCCAGCCGAGGTCGCCGACCTGCTTCTGGCCGAGCATGACCTGGACCTTGCCGGTCTGGTCCCACAGGTCGAGGAAGAAGACCTTGCCCTTGTCCCGCTTGCCGACGACGCGGCCGGCGGCCCGCACCTTCGGGCCGGGGTTCGCGTCGTCGAACGGGTTGCACGGCAGCGCGCGGATGTCGGCGATCGGCGAGTGGTCGTCGAACCGCTGGCCCCACGGGTCGAGGCCGAGCGCTTCGATCTGCTTGAGCTTGGCGAGGCGGACTTCCGCGTGGTCGTAGGCGTCGGCGGGCGGCGGTGGCGTCGGGTCGGAGGACACGGGAAGTTGCCTTTTCTTCGGGGTGGAGTGTGTGATACCCTTCGCGGGAATTTTACGGAAACGACGCGCGAACGCGAGGGCGGGTTCAGGATGACCCCGACGCTAGACCGGTTGGCGACCGAACAACGCTTTCACGACGAGCAGGCCGAGGAGCGGGCGGAATCCTTCCGCTTCGGCCGTGCCGACCTGCGGTTCGCGGACGCGGACTACCTCGACCACGAGACGTGGATTCGCCCCGCGTTCGCGCAGCTCGGCGACCTCCGCGGCAAGCGAACGCTCGACTTCGGCTGCGGGCACGGCATGGCGGCCGTCGTCATGGCCCGCGGGGGGGCCGAGGTTAATGCCTTCGACCTGTCGCCGAATTATGTGGAAGAGGCGAAGCAACGGGCGGCCGCGAACGGCGTGAACGTCACCGCCGTCGTCGCGAATGGCGAGGAGCTGCCCTATCCCGATCAGCACTTCGACGCGATCTGGGGCTGCGCCATCCTGCACCACCTCGACTTGGGGAAAGCCGCGCGGGAACTCAGTCGGGTGCTGAAGCCCGGCGGTGTGGCCGTGTTCTGTGAGCCGTGGGGCGGAAACCCGTTGCTGGCCTTCGCTCGCCGGTGGCTCCCCTACCCCGGCAAGCACCGCACGCCGGACGAGCGGCCCCTCGTCGCGGCCGATCTCGTTCCACTCCGCGAAGTCTTCCCGAACCTGGGGACGGAAGGCCATCAACTCCTAGGCATGGTCGGCCGCGTCACGGGTCGGCGGTGCTTCACGCGAACGGATCGCTTGCTGATGAAGCTCTGCCCGCCGCTCGAAAAATGGTCGCGATATCTAGTTCTGATTTTACCGAAAGGGTAAACTGTGCGGGTTCGATGGATTCTGCCGCGACGAGACGGCCCGGATGTCCCCGACCCTACCAACCCGCCCGCCGGAACGACTCGCGTTGACGGTCGTCGCCGTCGTGGTTTTCGGGCTGCTCCTTTACCGCGGGTACGGGTCGAAGTTTCAGACGAACCCCACGCAACAGACTCTCGCCACGTCACCGCTGAACGTCAACACCGCCGACCGCACCGAGCTGCTGCAAGTCCCCGGCGTCGGGCCGAGCCTCGCGGACGCGATCCTCAGTCACCGGAACACGTTCGGGCCGTTCAACAGTCTCGACGAACTCGACGGCGTCAAGGGCATCGGCGGGAAGACGCTTGACAAGCTACGGCCGTGGCTGCACGCCGAGGCCGGGCCGGTCGCCCGCGCGGAGCAGCCCGCCGTGGAGCGGTTGGAGCGGAAGCCGGAACCGCCGCGGCCCTTCACATCGCCGAAGAAACTCGACGCCGGCAAGACGATCAACGTCAACAAAGCGAGTCTCGAAGAGTTGCAACAACTCCCCGGCATCGGGCCGAAGCTCGCCGAGCGGATCGTTCAGGAACGCGCGAAAGAACCATTCCTCACGGCCGAAGACCTGCGGCGGGTCGGCGGCATCGGGGCGAAGACGGTCGAGAAGCTCCGCCCGCACCTGCGGTTCACCGATCCGCGTTGAGCGGCTGCAAAAGCGGGACCGTCGTGTCGGGAACCTTCCGCTGCTTGCCGGTCAGAATCCACGGCAGGAAGAACAGCACCGCCCCGCAAAACACGACGAGGTCGAACGGCCACAGCGCGAACGCTTTCAGGTAGTTCCACCACGCGGACCAGAACGAGGTCGGGTACGCGAGGTCGCCGGCCTTCTTGTAGTACCCCGCCAGCCGCCGCGCGAGCAGTACGGCCGACGCTGGGTCGCGGAACAGCTCGTGCCGCAGGCGGCGGATCAGCACTCGGCGGTGAAACGGTTCCTGCCGCCGGTCGAGGCTGACGTTTGCCCCCTCGCCGCGCTGGACGTGGACCGAGCAGATCGCGTCCGAGTTCGCGACGAGGTAGTCCCGCGTCAGCCGCAGGTAGAACTCCCAGTCCTCGCAGTACCGCACGTCCTCTGCGTACCCGCCGAGCTTCAGGAACGTGTCCCGCCTCACCGCGAACGGCTGCTGCAACAGGTTCCCGCGGAGCATCGCCTTGTAGATCGCCCGGCCGAACAACCGGCCCTTCTCCGTCGTCCGGGCCGTCGGGATGGCCCAGAACCGGCGGTACATTTCGAGCGTGAAGTGGTGGTTCGGGTAGTGGATGTTCTCGCCGGTGTGCCGGTACTCGTTGTCCGTGAACGCCCCGTGCGCCTCCGGGAACGCGGCGAACAGGTCGAGGAAGTTCTGCACCGCCCCCGGCAGCATGATGTCGTCGTCGTCGAAGAACACAACCACGTCGCCGGTCGCCGCTTTCGCGCCGAGGTTCCGCGCGATGGACGGCCCGCCGTTCTTCGGCGTCTGCAGCGCCCGCACCTGCGGGTAGGTCTGCTTCAGCCACTCGAACGTGCCGTCCGGCGAGCAGTCGTCCACGAGGATGATCTCGTCGAACGGCCGCGTCTGGTTCAGTACACTCGCGAGCGTCTCCGGCAGCTGCGCCTTCCGGTTGTACGTCGCGATCACGAGGCTCACCTTCATCGGTGCGAATCGCTCCTTCGGCTGAATCCCATCTCGAAGATAAGTCAGCGGCCCGCGGGTGTCCAACCGGTCGGTGGATTCGCCGGGCGAGAACCCTACAATTCCGGGACGAACTTCACCCGACCGCGCCGCCGAGGGCCACCGTTGTTTCAGGAATTGCCGTTCTTGGCCGCCGGCGGAATCCTCTGCTTCACGCCCCTGACGCTGTACCTGTTTTGGCTCGCCGCTGTTAACCGCGGCGACCGCCCGGCCGTGGTGTCCGGCGTGTGGGACTTCGTCAGCCTATTCGCGGGGCTGAGCGGGTTCGTCCTGTGCGTCGGCGTTGTCCTGACGCTGCTAAGTACGAACGCGGGGCTGTTCAAGCGAGGCGGCGGGTTCGCCGAGTTGCGGGACGCCTGGATGAACACGCAAATCTACGCGGCCGTCACGCCGCTCGCCTACGGGTTGCTCGTCGGCCTGAGCTTCTTCGTCACGGTCCAGTCCCGGCGGCGGGCGCTGCTCGTGTACAACGTCCACCCGGCGGCGGCGGAGGAGGCCCTGAAAGACATCTTCGAGAAGCTGAACCTGCCGGCCGTGCGGAAGGGGAACCTCTGGTCGAGCGACCGTGACCTCGTCGAGATGAGCGTCTTCCACGTCTTCAGCCACGTCACGCTGAAACTGTTGCCGGCCGACCAACGGCTCCGCGAGGAACTCGAGCGCGAAATCCGGGCGGCGATGCCGCGGCAGCAGGTCGGCGAGAACCCGGCCGGGCCGTGGCTGACGAGCGCGGCCGTTAGTTGCTTCATCACGACGGTGTCGTGCGTCATCCTCACGTTCGTCGCCGCGTTCCAACGGTAAGCTGGAGAAAATTCGCTTCCTCGGCACTTCGATTCGTGTCGTGCGGGTTGTCCGGCCGATAAGGACGACAAGGGATTTTCGTCCGCAAGGATTGCGAGGACCGCACGATGAAGAAGCTCCTGTTCGCGGTGGCCGTCGCCGCCGTCACGGCCACGAGCGCCCAGGCCCAGTTCGGCACCCCGCCGGTTCCGGCCCCGCCGCAGGCCGCGCCGGCCGCCAACACGGCCAACCACTACGGGTGGAACCCAGTCATCAAGCGGATCATGTTCTGGAAGAAGGACGACTGCGGGACCGGCTCGTACGGCAAGGGCGGGAACTGCGGCCCCGGCGCGGGCGCGAACATGGGGCCGGTCGGCGGCACGCTCGTGTTCCCGACGCACCCGTTCGCCCGCAGCCCCCGCGACTACTTCATGTACGGCCACGGCGGCAGCTAAAGAATTCTGGGCGAAGCCCACCCACGAGCGTGGGTGGGGACTTCACTTCCCGCGGTTGGACCGCTCGACTTCCTTGATGAAACCGAGCGCGTCCTCGACCGTGCCGACGTGCGCGCCGGGAACCCGGCCGCCCGCGTCGCACTCGTTGAGCAGCAGCAAGTCCTCGAAGTCCTCGTGCGATTCGAGCCGCCGCTTCGCCTTCGCGCCGAGCGTGTTCGCCCGGTACTCGTGCGCCAGCATGTGGTTCTCGATCAGCCACGCGGTCCGGTCCGTGATGAGGCCGTCGAGTGCCTGCAGCCCGGCGTTGACGTGGTCGCCGCGGTCGATCCCCTTCCCGATGTCGTGCAGCAGGGCCGCGAGCAGGAACTCCTCGTCCCACGGCCGCACGTCCTTCGCCAACTCGAAGACTTGCAGCGAGTGGTACAGTACGTCCCCTTCCGGATGGTACTGCCGCGACTGCGAGACGTTCTCCAGCGGCTGCAACAACAGGCGGAAGAGTTGATACGGGTCGATCTCCTCGTCCTGATCCGCGAGGGCGGCGTCGAGGTCCACGTCCGGGTACTCTTCCTTCAGCAGCAACTCCAGCTCGCCGACCGACGCCCGCTCGATGGCCTTCCCGGTGATCGACGACTTGAACACGTAATGGGCCAGGTTCTCGGCGTACACGGTCAGCTCGAAGTTGAACACGTCGTAGACGTGGACGTGAATGAACGTGCGGGCCTCGCCGTTCTTCGTGATTTGTTTGTACTCTACGTCGTACTGCAACCCCTCGGCTTCGAGGACCGACGTGATCGGCTCGATGAAGTCGCTGAACAGGTGCAGGTCGATGTCGGACCCCTTGCGGGTGTGCCCGGTCATAACGCTGCCGATGAGGCGCGGGCGGAACCGCGCGAGCTTCCGCATGAGCCACAGAGCGCGCAGTCGCATCTGCTTGAGGTTCGTGGTGCGGGCCTCGCCCTCGTGGGTGCGGGCGAAGAGTTGCACGAGTTCGCGGACCTCCGCGTTGCTCGGCAGGTCGCTGGGTTTGACGTAGCCGCGGCAGAGGCGTTTCGCGGCCTTCTTCTTGGCGGTGAAGTACTCGCTCTCGGACCGCTCGTACATGAGCCGGGCGGCTTCGAGGGCGATGGCGTGCCGGAGTTTCAGGTCGGCCATTCGATGGGGTGCGGCAGTTTGTTGAAGAGCCTGTCCGATGCTGCCGCGAGGCTCGTGAAGATAGACGTATCAGGGGGCGGGGAGGTTCGCAAGTCGAACGTAGAACCCTGAGCGGAAGCGACGGGGTGAAGGCGCAACACCCCGTCGCTTCCGCTCAGGGTTCCAAAATCAAAGAAACTCCCGCACCGTCGTCACCCGATGCTCCTTCGCCGCCGCGAAGACGGCCTCGCACAGCGCGAGCGTTTCGAGGTTGTCCCGCCCGCCGATTTCCGGCTCCGTGCTGTCTTCGATCGCGCACAAGAGTTGCGCCATCGTGCCGACGAAGGCGTCCGGGAACCACACTTCCTTCCACTCGGGGCGAATCCACGTCCCCGGCTGCCGCGTCGTGCTGAACGCCAGCGTGCTCGGCTCCTTCGCCGGGTATTTCGGCCAGCCGATCGTCCCGCACGCCAGGCCGTCTGTCCCCTCGATCCGCCACCGGATGCCGAAGTCACCGGCCGCCCCCTCGCGGCCGGGACCGGTCCACACGTCGTCCCAGGAACTGGCCCGCGGTCCGGAATCGTAGTCGAGGATGTAGAGGTTGATGCCGTCCGTGTGCGGAAACTTCGTCCGCGGATCCGGCCGGGTGGACGCCAGCACGCGGTCCGGCGTGCCGAGCCAGTAGCGGAACGTGTCCAGGTGGTGGATGCTCATGACAAACGTGGACAGCGACGGCAGCCCCTCGGCCCACGGCATCCAGTGCGGGATCGCACGCATGTCGATCGTCGCCAGCACCGGCTCGCCGAGCCACCCGCGATTCAGCAAGTCCTTCGCGGCCCGCACCGACTGGTCGAACCGCATGTTCTGGTTCACGCCGAGGACAATCCCCGCGTCTTCGCACCTGTGAACCAAATCGGCGGCGTCGCGGACGGACAGGGCAAGCGGCTTCTGCGCGAGGATGCCGCGGAGCCGCCCGCGGCCGACCTCGACGGCCCGGCGGATCACGTCCGGCTGCGCCGCCGGCGGCACGGCCACGTCCAGGATTTCGACCTGTGAATCCGCGAGCAGGTCGTCGATGGTCGCATGGACGGTGGGAATCGCGTGCAGCTTCGCGACCTCGGCGGCGGTGGCGGCGTTCCGCGACGCGACGGCGACGGGGTTGAACCCGGCCTGCCGGTACGCGACGAGGTGGCAGTCCCGCATGATGAACCCGCTGCCGACGCACCCGATCCGCCAGTCCCGACGGCGGGGGAGTTTCGGAAGGTAGTTCAAGGGGAGGTCGGCGGAGGTCATGACTCTTTCCCCAGCACGAGGTCCACGACCCAGCACCCGCGAACGTGCGGCCCGTCGCCGCGGCAGTGGCCGAGGATGGCTTCGTCCTCGCAGCCGGCGTCTTGGAGCGCGTCGGCGAGGATCGGGAGGCGGTCGAAGGCACGGTCCTCGTAGATGCCTCGCGCGAGACCGAGAACCGCATCCGTTCGCCACGTCGGATGAAAATGTATTCGATGATACGGGACGCGGAACACGCAACCCAAGAGCTTATTCAACAGGCTCCGACCGAGTAACCCTTCGCCCCAAAGGATGGGTTGAAATGCTCCCCAATGGGCTGGGGCCCAAAGTGCAAGACACACCGCGGCACAAGCTGCGGCGTCATTCTTTGCGTCTTCGCCCTGCGGTCGAGATCGATCAACAACTTCGTCTGCCGGACCCTCGACCGTCATTGCTTCGCCGCTGGTAATCTCGTTGTCGGCGTATCGCTCAGCAAATTCGACGGCCGCTCGACTCCGCTCGTCCGTCAATTGATCCCAGAATTGTCGGCAGCAACCGGTGGCGAATAGTCTGAACTTACGCGCACTCGGCTTGCCCTTGAGATTCTGGAACACTTGTTGAGGGTCGAGCGATGCCAGCCATTCCGCTTCCGTCATCGCCGCCTCCTACCGCCGGCGCGGGTCGATGACGAGCGAGAAGCCCGGCAGGACCTTCGGCGTGAACGTCGCGCCGAACGGGTGCGTCGTGACCGCCCACCGCTTGCCGCGGCGGACGTAATGGATCAGCGATGGCTCGTCCGGGTTCTCGGCCCCGTTCACGACCCAGTATTCTTGGATCGACGGCACGCGGAGATACAAGTTCGGGTTCCGGCCGAGTTGCTTCTCGACGTTGTTTTCGCTCAGGATGCCCACGACGAGAAACGGGCTGATCTGTTTCCAACTTGTGATAGTGTCGTAATCCGGAAACGTCGTGTAGGCCGTCAAATCGGGTTCCGGGGCCATGGTCCGAGCCGCGTCGGGAACGAAGACGCGAGCCTTCGGGGTGAGGTAACCGATCACCTTCGACCACCGGTCGGCGTATTTCATGAGGACTGCGTACAGCCAGTTTTCGAGCACACTCTCGGCGACTTCTTGTCGGGGTGAGACGTGAAGCCGGCCGTCGATGACTTCGTAGTTGAATCCCTCGACGTACTCTGCCGTGGTCGCCACGCGATCTGTTACGCGCCGGCCATGGTCGGCAGGACCGAATCGCGGTCGGGTTTTCGTCATCGTCGCCATTGGGCTTCGCTCACTTCCGCACCAGCACCCGCAGTTCCCGCGGGAGCGGGAAGCTGACGTGCTCCTCGCGGATCACGCGGTTCTCCAGCGCCGCCCCGAACTTCGCCCGCAGATAATCCACACAGTCCTGTACGTGGTCCTCCGGGGCGCTCGCCCCGGCCGTGATGAGCACCGTGTCCGATGGCCGGAACCACTCGTCGCGGATTTCCGACACGCGGTCGATCAGGTACCCCGGCTTGCCGAGGCTGCGGGCGATCTCCGCCAGCCGTTGGCTGTTCGAGCTGTTCTGGCTGCCCAGGACGAGGACCACGTCCACCTCGGGGACCAACTCGCGGACGGCCTCCTGGCGGTTCTGCGTCGCGTAGCAGATGTCGTCCTTGTTCGGCCCGACGACCTGGGGGTACTTCTTGCGGAGAGCCGCGATGACGACGTTCGCCTCGTCCACGCTCAGCGTCGTCTGCGTCAGGAACGCCAGCTTCGCGTCGACCGGCAGTTGCAACGCGGCCACGTCCTTCTCGTCCTCGACGAGCACCATGCAGTGCGGGGCTTCGCCCATCGTGCCGAGGACCTCGTCGTGCCCCTCGTGGCCGATCAGGACGATCGTGTACCCCTCCTTCGCGAACTTCACCGCCTCCATGTGAACCTTCGTCACCAGCGGACACGTCGCGTCGATGGCCCGCAGGTTCCGTTCCTTCGAGTGCTCGCGAATCCGCGGCGAGACGCCGTGGGCGGAGTAGAGGACGGTCCCTCCGTTGGGGACCTCGGAGATGTCGTCCACGAACACGACGCCCTTCTTGCGGAACCGCTCGACGATGGGCCGGTTGTGGACGATCTCGTGGTAGACGTACAGCGGGCTGCCGAACAGGTCGAGGCTGGTTTCGAGCGTCTCGATGGCCATGTTCACGCCCGCGCAGAAGCCGCGGGGGTTGGCGAGCAGAATCTTCATCGCGTGGGGTCTCCGTTTCGGTCATGGTACGCCGACGGGAGCTATCCCGCCAACCGCAAGAGCACGCGGGCGGGAAACAGGAACCCGACTTCCGAAGTCCGGCTTCGACTTCGGAAGTCCAAACGGCAACGACAACATCCTGGGTGAATGTCTTCGCGCGGGATCGACTTCCGAAGTCGAAGCCGGACTTCGGAAGTCGGGTGAAACGAAAAACGCCACCCGAATCGGGTGGCGTTCGTCGTGAATCGCGTGGCCGTTACTTGATCTCGACCTTCGGGCTTTCGATGTGCTTCTTCTTGTCCTTCTCGACGACCTTCCCTTCGACGACCGCGTCCTTGTCTTCCTTGCAGACCTTGCCGTGGTACTTTTCCTTCCCGCCTTGGTCGTCCAGGTAGTAAATCACTTCCTTGTCGCCTTCCTTCACCTTCAGGGCGTGGCCGCACTTGTCCGTCTCTTGCAGGGCGCACTTCGTGCAGGTCAGCTTGCCTTCGAGCTTCTTCGTTTCCTTCTTGTCTTCCGCGATGGCGCTGAAGCCGGACGCCAGGGCCGTGAGGCCGATCGCCAGAGCGAGCAGAGAACGCATGTGAAACTCCTGAGATGGTGTCCCAGCAACCGCCATGGCTGGTGGGGATTTCGGGCTAATGCTCTTATATCCCCCACGGAACGCAAGAGCAACAACAGAATCTGACGGCCGAAAAAGTCTTCCGCCCGGTCCGTTGACGAACGAACGGTTTCGACTATACGATTTCCTTTTCGGTAGAAACCCTCGTTAGACGTTGCGGCATGACCGGCCCTTCCCTCCTGCTGACCGCGACCGCCCGCGCCCGGGCGATGCGGGGCCGCGTCCTCGTGGTGAAGCTCGGCGGCAGCGCGATGGAAGACCCGGCCGCGACGGCGGCCACGCTCGAGAGCGTCGTCGCCCTCCAGACGCTCGGCGTCCGGGTCGTGCTCGTCCACGGCGGCGGCAAGCCGATCGACCGGGCGATGGCCGCCGCCGGGTTGACCCCGAAGAAGGTCGCCGGCCGCCGGTACACCGACGAGCAAACGCTCGACATCGTGGTGCGCGTCCTCGGCGAACTGAACGCCGGAATCGTCTCACGGCTCGAAGCCCTCGGCGGGCAGGCCCAGGGAGTGGCGGACGCGGCCGCCTTCCCGATTTCGGGCGAGAAGCTCGTCCTCGTCGGCGACGACCTGATGCCGGTCGATCTCGGCCGCGTCGGCAAGCCGACGACGGTGGACGCGGCCTACCTCGGCGACTTCCTCGACTCCGGCATCGTGCCCGTGCTACCCTCGCTGTGCCTCGACGACGAGGGCAACTGGCTGAACGTGAACGCCGACACCGCGGCCAGTGCCGTGGCCGGCGGGTTCGACGACGCGGCCGTCATCTTCCTGACCGACACGCCCGGCGTCCTCCGCGATAAAAATGACCCGAACTCGCGGATCGAATCCGTGTCCGTGGGGGATGCCAAAAAACTGATCGCCGACGGCGTCATCGACGGCGGGATGGTCCCGAAGGTCGAGGCGTGCTTCGAGAGCCTCGACGCCGGGGCGACGCAGGCGGTCGTCCTCGACGGCCGCGTCCCGCACGCGCTGCTGGCCGAGTTCGTCGGCGAGAAGGTCGTCGGCACGCAGATAGTTCCTTAAATCCGTTTTCACCGCGGAGAACGCAAAGGACGCAGAGAAGAGACAAGAAAGAGTTCTGAAATTCATTTTTTTGAACTCTCTTTGGTTTTCCCCTCTGCGCCCTCCGCGGCCTCTGCGGTGAATCTTCTTCTGGATTCCCATGTCCGAGACAGCCACCCTCAGTTCGCACGACATCATCGCCCGCGCCAAGAAGTACGTGATCGGGAACTACACCCGTTACCCGGTCGCCCTGGTGCGGGGCGAGGGGTCGTGTGTGTGGGACGCGGAAGGGAACCGCTACCTCGACTTCTTCCCCGGCTGGGGCTGCGGCATCCTCGGCCACTGCCCGCCGAAGGTCGTCGCGGCCGTGC
The DNA here is from genome assembly GCF_059499385.1 of Limnoglobus sp. NCBI lineage: Bacteria > Pseudomonadati > Planctomycetota > Planctomycetia > Gemmatales > Gemmataceae > Limnoglobus > Limnoglobus sp. Next base: position 130,823 of record NZ_JCABYM010000006.1, read on the forward strand.
AGGAACAGGTCGCGACGCTCATCCACGTCCCGAACACGTGGTACACGGAGCCGCAGACGCTCCTCGCGGAGGCCCTCAGCGAGCGGACCGGGTGGGGCGGCCAGTGCTTCTTCTGCAACAGCGGCACGGAGGCAAACGAAGCCGCCATCAAGCTCGCCCGGCTCAACGGCAAGCCGAAGGGGAAGTACAAGGTCGTCACGATGACGAACAGCTTCCACGGCCGCACCTACGGGGCGCTGTCCGCGACGGCCCAGCCGAAGTACCACGCCGGCGTCGAGCCGATGCTGCCGGGGTTCCTGTACGCCCCGCACGGCGACCTCGACGCCGTCACGAAACTGATCGACAACGAGACGGCCGCGATCCTCCTCGAACCGATCCAGGGCGAGGGCGGCATCAACCTCCCGCCGGCCGGCTACCTCGAAGGGCTGCGCGAGCTGTGCGACAAGCACGGCATGTTGCTGATGTTCGACGAAGTCCAGACCGGCATGGGCCGGACGGGGACGTGGTTCGCGCACCGGCACTGGAACGTCGTGCCGGACGTGGTGACGCTCGCGAAGGCCATTGCCGGCGGGATCGCACTCGGCGGGCTGATCGCGAAGCCGGAGGTCGCGGAGAAGCTCAAGCCCGGCACGCACGCGGCGACGTTCGGCGGCAACCCGGTCGCGGCGCGGGCCGCCCTCGCCACCGTCGAGACGATCGAGGAAGAAAACCTGCTCGACCGCGCCACGCAGGTCGGCGAGCGGTTCCGGGCGCACTTCACGGCCCTCAAGAACGAGTGCCCACTGATTCAGGACATCCGCATCAAGGGCACGATGATCGGCCTCCAACTCAGCGTGGACGGCGCGCCGGTCGTCGAGGAGTGCCTGAAGCGGAACCTGCTCATCAACTGCACGCACAAGACGGTGATCCGCCTCCTACCGGCGGTGAACATCGAGTCCCAGCAGATCGACGACGGGTGCGCCACCCTCCGCGAGGTGTTGTTGGCCCACCGTGTGTAACCGAGATTCGGCTTTCCCACCCGAAGCCCGCGGATTCACGTCCGCGGGCTTTCCCTCTTGAAGGTGTCGCGAATGCGTCACTTCCTCAACCTGATCGACATCACGACCGACGAGCTGAAGCACCTGCTTTCGGAGGCCGCCAGGCTGAAGGCGGCGCACAAGCGGCGCATCCCGACGCCGTCGCTGGCGGGCCGGGTCGTGGCCCTCATCTTCGAGAAGCCGTCGATGCGGACGCGGGTGAGTTTCGAGGCCGGCATCGCGCAACTCGGCGGCACGGCCCTGTTCCTGCCGGGCAACGAGATCGGCCTCGGCTGGCGGGAGACGTTCGCCGACTTCAGCCGGACGATGAGCCGGTTCGTGGACGCGATGGTGTTTCGCGTGTTCAAGCACGCCACGCTCGACGCCATCGCCGCGCACGCCACCGTGCCGGTCGTCAACGGCCTGTCCGACTGGTCGCACCCGTGCCAGGCGCTGGCGGACGTGCTGACGATCCAGGAGCACCTCGGCGGCGTGGACGGGAAAACGGTCGCGTTCGTCGGCGACGGGAACAACGTGGCCCGGTCGCTGGCCGTGGCCGTCGGCCGGCTCGGCGGCCGGTTCGTGCTCGCCTGCCCGAAGGGGTACGGCTTCGACGACAAGTTCCGCCAGGACTACCGGGCGAAGGTCTCGACCGTCTTTCCGCAGGAAGTCACCGACCCGCTCGCGGCCGTGGCGTCGGCGGACGTGATCTACACGGACGTGTGGACGAGCATGGGCCAGGAAGCCGAGCGGGACGAGCGGCTGCGGAAGTTCGACGGCTTCCAGGTGAACGCGAAGCTGCTCGCCGCCGCGCCGAAGCATTGCAAGGTGCTGCACTGCCTCCCGGCACACCGCGGCGAGGAGATCACGGACGAGGTCGTTGACGGCCCCCAGAGCGTCGTCTTCGACGAGGCCGAGAACCGGCTGCACGTTCAGAAGGCGCTCTTGGAGTGGCTGCTGAAGTAACGGGCCGACGGCCGGTCACGGGATGGTGACGTTGTCGATCAGCCGCGTCGTGCCCATGAACACGGCGACGGCCGCGAGGGCCGGGCAGTCGATCCTGATCAGCGGCTGGAGCGTCGCGTCATCGACGATGCTCGCGTAATCGACCCTCGCACCGGGGATGGCGGCCAGCCGCTCCCGCAATTCGACCTCCAGCCTCCGCACGTCGGGTTCGGCCTTCGCCCGTTCCCTCGTCGCGAGAAGGCTCTCGTAAATCTTCGGCGCGACGGCTCGTTCCGCCTGCGAGAGGTAGCGGTTCCGCGAACTCATCGCCAGGCCGTCCGGCTCGCGGACCGTCGGCGCGATGCGGACCGTCACCGGCACGTTCAGGTCCCGCACCATCCGCATGATGATCCGGGCCTGCTGCGCGTCCTTCGCGCCGAACACGGCCACGTCCGGCAGCACGATGTTGAACAGCTTCAACACGACCGTGCAGACGCCGCGGAAGTGCCCCGGCCGCGAGGGGCCGCACAGGTGGTCCCCGAGCTTTTGGATGTCCACGTAGGTAAACGCCTCCGGGTACATCTCCTCGACGGCCGGGGCGAAGACGAGGTCGCACCCGACCGCGTCGAGCAGCTGCACGTCCGCGGCGAGGGTGCGGGGGTACTTCCCGAAGTCCTCCTTCGGCCCGAACTGCGTCGGGTTCACGAAGATCGTCGTCACGACGAAGTCCGTCTCGCGCTTCGCCCCGGCCACCAGTTCGATGTGCCCGGCGTGGAGCGCCCCCATCGTCGGCACGCACCCGACCCGCTTCCCGGCCCGCCGCGCGTCCGCGACGGCAGCCCGGACCTCGGCGATTGTCGTCACCACCCGCGGCGTCATGCCTCGATCCCCCTCGCTTCCAGCACCATCCGCAGGTACGCCCGCGGCTCCGGCGTCGTCAGCCCCAGTTCCGCGGCCACGGCCAGCACGGTTCGCTCCGCCTCGGCCAGCCGCGCTTCCTCCGCGACGATCTCGACTTCGAGAAACCGGCCGACGCCGTCCAGGTCGTCGAAGCAGAGGTGCAGTTCGAAGCCGTCGCGGGCCAGGGCGTACACCTCCCGCTGCTTCTTCACCACCGCCGTCGGCCGGAAGCCGAGGCATTGAACGAGCCGGTCCGCGTCGGCGACGTGGGCCGCACCGACGGCCAGCGGGACCTCGATCTCCGGCCGCGTCTTCACGGCCCCGCCGCGCTTCGGCCCCTTGTACGTCAGCACCGCCGCCTCGTCCACGCACCGCAGACGGAACACCTCGTCGGTCGTGCGGAAGTCGCGGTCCGGGGCGTTGAAGTAGTGGTCCACCTCGGACCGGACCGCGAGGAGCCGACCGCCCCATTCGAGGATCCGCTGCCGGACGGCGACCGGGTCGGGCAACTGAAACTTCAACTCGATTTCCAGCATGAAGCCGCCCCGCGGGTGTATCGTTAGAGTAAGTTTACGCGATCCGTCGAACACACGAGAAGGGGAACCCGTCGTGCCGGAGCTGTTGACCGTCTGCAAGGTGGGGGAAATCCCGGAGGGGGAATCGACCGTCGTGACGATGAACAACAAGGACGTGGCCGTCTTCTACCACGAGGGCAAATACTTCGCCATCGACGACATGTGCCCGCACGCCGGGTCGTCGCTGTCGGCCGGGCACGTCGAGGACGGGGTCGTCACCTGCCCGTGGCACGGGTGGCGGTTCCGGCTGTGCGACGGGGCGTGGGCGGACAACCCGAAGGTGAAGACCGGGTGCTACGCCGTCCAGGTCAACGACGGGCTGGTTCAACTCGAAGTGCCGAAGAAAGCGGGGTGACGCCGTGAGCCGCCGGACCCGGTTGGGAGCGTTCCTGTTGCTGGCGGGGTTCTGCCTGTTCGTGCCGGTGGCGGACTCGCAGGCCCCGAAGGCCACGCCACCGAAGCTGGAACCGGTCGCGGAGACGAAGTTGCTCATGGACGGGCTGGCGAAGGCGAACTTCGACGGGCTGAACCGGCTTCTGAAGGAGAAGCCCGCCGACGCGCCGACGTGGGGGTTCGCCCGCGGGCAGGCGCTGTTGATCGCGGAAACGGGCAACCTGCTCCTGATGCGGCCGCCGAAGAACCGGGCGGCGCAAGACGCCTGGATGGCGAAGGCCACCGACCTCCGGGACGCGGCGGTGAAGTTGGCGAAGGCGGCCGGGGAGAAGGACTACGCCGGGTCGCGGGCCGGGGTCGCGGCGGTGGCGAATGCTTGCAACCGCTGCCACGAGGGGTTCCGCGTCGCGACCCGGATCGTCCCGTTCGAGGACTGAGGGGACGGGGATCGCATTTGGAACTGGCCATCGGTGCGGCGTGTGGTTAGCCTGTCTTTCGAGTTTCGGTGAAATCCCGAACCCCGTGCCGCCGAATAACTTGCCAGGTTCCGATCCCCAACACCCAGGTCCCCTTCCCCATGTCCACGCCGACACCACAGACGCCCGCCGTCATCGAAACCGGGGCGAGCGTCCTCCCCGACCAGGGGCCGCGGGAGATCAAGCTCATCAGCCACTCGCCGCTGTTCTACTGGTGGCCGGTCTGGGCGTTCGGGTTTTTCATGGCCGCGTGGACGGCCGTCGAGGACCACCGGTTCACCGTCCTCCCGCCGGACGCCCGGATCAAGACGGACAAGACGCTGCCGGGCGGCGAGAAGACGTACACGCTCTCGACGAAGAAGCCGCTCCCCAAGCCGCTGGAGGACTCGATCGCGTTGGCCGACCAGAACGCGGTCGATACGTCCGTGTTCCCGGTCCACGTGTCGGCGCGGGCGTGGCTGGGCAGCCTGTTCATCGTCATCCTCGTCATCACCATCATCATCACCAACGTCCCGCTCCGCGGGTTGTGGTCGTTCATGGTGATCCTCGGCATCGTCGTCATCTCGTTGCTCATCTCCGTCTTCAACGGGTGGGACGAGTTGTACGAGCGGGTGGCCGCCCTGCGGGTGTTCATGAACATGGCCGCGTACCTGACGCTGGCGACGGCCGTGTTCATCATCTGGGCGCTGGCGACGTTCGTGTTCGACCGGCGGACGTTCATCATCTTCAGCCCCGGCCAGATCAAGGTGTGCGAGCACATCGGGGCGGCCGTCCGGACCTACGACGCGGCCGGGCTGACGTTCGAGAAGCAGCGGGACGACCTGTTCCGGCACTACATCCTGGGGTTCGGGTCCGGCGACCTGGTCGTGCGGACGGCCGGGGCCGAGCGGCACGAGATTCGGCTCAACAACGTGCTGGGCATCGGGTGGAAACTGAAGCCGATCGAGGACCTGCTCCGCGAGAAGTCCACGGTCGCGGTGCAATAGTCTTAGCCGTGGAGCGGCGGCAGATGTTAGCCAGGGGCGCAAGCCCCTGGAACCCGCCATCCGATGGAACAAGCCCCGGAGGGGCGGCAGAACCTGCCGCCCCTCCGGGGCTTGTGCGTCTCGCGAATCCACCAGGGGCTGACGCCCCTGGCTAACGACCGCCGCCGCTCCGCGGCTGAAACCCGGCGGTCACTTCTCGGCCTTCTCCGCCTTCATCTCCTCCTTGACGAGCTGCAGGTAGCACGTCCCCTTCTTCTCCTCCTGCTTCTTCGCGAGCAGCTCCTCGGCCTCACCCTTGTCCTTGAAGTCGAACGTGCCGAGCCGCTTGTTCGAGTTGTCGAACACGACCCACACGGCCTTCATGGTGACGATCTTCGCCGCCCGCGTCCGCTTCGCCTTCGGCTTCGCGGGTTCCTTCTTCGGCTTCGCCTTCGGCTTCGCCTTGGCCTTCTTCTTTTTCGGCGCGTCCTCGTCGTCGTCCCCGCCCTCGTCGTCCGAGTCCGCGTCCGACGCCTCCTCTTCCTCGTCGGCCTCCTCGTCCTCGTCCTCGTCGGCCTCTTCTTCCTCGACGACTTCTTCCTCGTCCCGCGCCTCGGCCGCGTCCGACTGTCGGCGTAGGTCCATTCGGCTCGGTCCGCTCTTACGTCCCTTGGCCATGCGGGGTGTCCTCCGGTACGGTTGATGCCCGGTCGCGGGCGTGGCTCGCTAGTCTGCTCAACTTACCGGCGGCGCGCGGCGTGACAAGGGCGGGCGACTCCTTACAATCTCCCCCATCCCCGTTCCCGCACACTCGTTAGGAGCCTCCCCATGCCGACGAACGCGCCGCTGAACCGCAAACTCCGGATGGGCCTCGTCGGCGGCGGCCAGGGGGCATTCATCGGCCGCGTCCACGCCACCGCCGGGGTGCTCGACAACCGGGCCGCCCTCGTCGCCGGGGCGCTGTCGTCCGACCCTGTAAAGGCCAAGGCGTCGGCCGCCGACTACGACATCCCCGCGGACCGCGCCTACGGCAGCGTGAAGGAGATGGTCGAGGCCGAGGAGAAGCGGCCGGACAAGATCGACTTCGCGTCCGTCGCCACGCCGAACCACACGCACTTCGAGATCGCGAAGGCGCTGGCCGAGGGCGGGTTCAACGTGATCTGCGACAAGCCGCTGACGTTCGACCTCGCACAGGCGGAGGAGCTGCTGAAGGTGGTGGAGAAGACGGGCGTGGTGTTCGCGGTGACGCACAACTACACCGGCTACCCGCTCGTGCGGCAGGCCCGCGAGATGATCCTCAACGGCGAGCTGGGGGAGATCAACGCGACCCGCAGCAACTACATCCAGGGCTGGCTCCGCACGCGGCTGGAGAGCGACAACCAGAAGCAGGCGGCGTGGCGGACCGACCCGTCGAAGTCCGGCATCGCCGGGTGCTTCGGCGATATCGGCACGCACGCCTACAACCTCGGCCGGTACATGACCGGGCTTCTGCCGAAGGAAATCTCCGGGCATCTGAAGATCTTCGCCGAAGGGCGGGCGCTCGACGACTACGGCACGGCGCTGGTGCGGTACGAGAACGGGGCGCTCGGCACGGTGACGGCCAGCCAGATCAGCCACGGCCGGGAGAACGACCTGTTCATCGAGATCGACGGCACGAAGGCGGCGCTCCAGTGGCGGCAGGAGAATCCGAACGAGCTGATCGTCCGCAAGAACGGGGAGCCGCACAAGGTCTACACCCGCGCCGGCGGGCCGTACCTCGGCGCGGCGGCGGGGGCGAGCAGCCGCTTGCCGAGCGGCCACCCGGAGGCGTTCTTCGAGGCGTTCGCGAACGTCTACACGGCCGCCTACGACGGGATGGTGAAAAAGGCGGCCGGCGAGAAGGTCGAGGCGGTGAACACCGTCTACCCGAACGTGTACGACGGCGTCGAGGGGATGCTGTTCATCACGCAGGCGGTCGCGAGCAGCAAGCAGAACGGGGCGTGGCTACCGTTCCGCCACCCGAAGAGCCGGAAGTAAGTTCGTAGAATGTCAGCGTGCCCGCGGACGTTCGTCCGCGGGCTTCTCTGTTTGGTGGGATGGGACCATGCACCCGCACAAGCCGCACTACGACCGCCACGCCGGGTCCGCCGAGAACAAGGAGTTCCTGCGGAAGATCAGCCGCCACCGGATCGACCCGCCGAAGGTCGCGGCTAACGTGTCGGCCGCCGATTTGATGGACACCGCGTTCCTCAGCTACAACGCCGGCCGGCTGCGGGAGGCGTGCCAACTGTTCGTGAAGCGCTACCTCGCGGCGGACACGACCGTCGGTCTGGCGCTCTCCGGCGCGCTCACTCCCGCGGGCCTGGGCATGTCGTGCCTCGTGCCGCTCGTGGAAGCGGGCTTCATCGACTGGATCATCAGCACCGGGGCGAACCTGTACCACGACACGCACTACGCCCTCGGCATGGACCTGTATCAGGCCGGGCCGAGCCTGCCGGACCTGGAGCTGCGGGAGAACCAGGTCATCCGCATCTACGACATTGTGTTCGACTACGAGAACCTCCTCGGCACGGACAAGTTCTACCGACAACTACTGCGGGCCGAGGCGTTCCAGAAGACGTATAGCACGGCCGAGTTCCACAACCTCGTCGGCAAGTACCTCAACGAGCGGGAGCAGCAGACCGGGCACACGGGCAAGAGCCTGCTCGCCGCCGCGTACCGGTGCGGCGTGCCGATCTACACCAGCTCCCCCGGCGACAGCAGCATCGGCATGAACGTCGCCGCGCTGCAACTGGAAGGGTACAAGGTGAACATCAACCCGTTCCTGGACGTGAACCAGACGGCCGCGATCGTGTGGGACGCGAAGGCCGGCGGCGGGGCGAGCGGCGTGTTCATCCTCGGCGGCGGGTCGCCGAAGAACTTCATGCTGCAAACCGAGCCGCAGATTCAGGAAGTCCTCGGCCTGCTCGAAGCGGGGCACGACTACTTCCTGCAATGCACGGACGCGCGGCCGGACACCGGCGGCCTCTCCGGGGCGACGCCGAGCGAGGCGATGACGTGGGGCAAGGTCGATCCGGACAAGCTGCCGGACACGGTGACGTGTTACCTAGACAGCACGGTGGCGCTGCCGCTCATCACGGCCTACGCGATGAGCCGCAAGGCCCCGCGGCCGCACAAGCGGCTGATCGACAAGCTGCCGGGGCTGATGCAGAAGCTGGAGGCGAAGTACGCCGAGGTGATGAAGGAACGGGAAGAGTAACATGCCGCTCCGCCGCCAGAAGGATGACACTGCCCCCCTCCCGCCGCTGTACGCCATGCACCACGAGGGGCTGGAGGCGGTCGTCGCGGACGAGGTCACCCGCGACCTCGGCGGCGAGGTCAAGAAGACCAAGCGGGGAACCGTCGTCTTCCGCCTCGACGCCATCGACGAGGACGTGCTTGCCCTCCGCACCACCGAGGACGTGTACCTCCTCGCGTGGGGGTCCGACACGCTCACGTTCAAGGCCGCCGACCTCAAGTCCATCGAGCAGTGGACCGCCAAACAGCCCGACTGGAACCGGCTGTTCAAAATTCATCACGCCGTCCGCCCGATGCCGAAGGGGAAGCCGACGTTCCACCTCGTCTGCCAGATGCAGGGCGAGCACGGCTACCGCCGGGTAGACGCCCTCGACGCGATGGCCGACGGGCTGAAGGGCAAGGTCCCCGGCTCGTGGGTTCCCGCCGATGAAAATGCCTGGCTCGAAATCTGGCTCACCATCGTCGGCCGGACGGCCGTGTGCGGGTTGCGGCTGTCCGACCGCACGATGCGGCACCGCACCTACAAACGGGAGCACGTCGCCGCGTCGCTGCGGCCGACGATCGCAGCGGCCATGGTCCGGCTGGCCGGGGCCGGGCCGGGGATGACCGTCCTCGACCCGTTCTGCGGGGCCGGCACGATCCTCGCCGAGCAGATCGAACTCAGCCGTCGGCGAAGGGCCGGCCACATCCGCGTCGTCGGCGGCGACCTCGACGCCACGGCCGTGATGAATGCGGGCGCGAACGTCGAGCGGCTCGGCCCGGCCGACCTGTGCCGGTGGGACGCGACCGCGCTGCCGCTCGCCGCCGAGTCGGTGGACCGGATCGTCACGAACCCGCCGTTCGGCAAACAGCTCTCGTCGCCGGAGCAAATCCCCGGCCTCTACCGGGCGGCGGCGCGGGAGTGGAACCGCGTGTTGCGGCCGGGCGGCCGGGCCGTGTTCTTGGTCGCCGAGTCGATCACGCTGCGGGACGCGGTCAAGTTCCACGGCTGGCAGCAGCAGCGGGAGTTCCGCGTCCGCGTCCTCGGCCAGCTCGCCACGCTCAGCGTCTGGCAGAAGCCGTGACCCTCGGATAGGATGCGAGTGGGTCGCCTTTTCCCGTCATCGTTCTCGCCGACCCGTCACCGTGGAGTGGCCCATGTTCGTGTTCAAGTGCCCGGAGTGCGACGCAGAACTCAAGTCGAACAACCGGCCGCCGGAGGGGAAGAAGATCCGGTGCAAGCAGTGCCAGTCCACGTTCGTCCCGAAGGTGAAGGAAGTGAAGGACGACCCGGCCCCGGCGGCCGCGCCGGCGGCCGCGGCGAAGGGCGGGGACGACGAGGACGGCCCGGTCAACCCCTACGGCGTCGTCCAGGAGGAGGACACGGAGGCCCAGAAGGAGGCGAAGAAGAAGGTCCGGTTCGACGGCGTGGACGACAAGAAGAAGCGGAGCGCCCGCGGCCCGGCCATGTCGCTACTCGTCATGCCGGCGAACCTGCTCATCGCCGAGGGCGGGCTGACGTTCTTCATCGGCCTCGCGACGACGATCTTCGGCGTCTGGCCGCTCATCTTCACAGACATCTCGCCGAGCGACGACGACTACGCGGACCAAATCCCGGTCATGCTGTTCGGCGTCATCATTGGCGTGTGGGGGGCGATGATCTGCCTCGGCGCGAGCCGGATGCAGAACCTCGAATCGTACACGTGGGCGATGACCGGCGCGGTCCTCGGCATCCTGCCTCTGCTCGTCGGCGTGTTCGCGCTCATCATGCTCCGCAACCCGAAGGTGATCGCCGGGTTCCAGGAAGTCGAAGGGGCGATGGACGCCGACGACACGAAGGAAGATGACGACGGCGAGGACGAGGACGAGGATGACGAAGAGGAGGAGGATGAAGACGATGACGATTAGACGAAAACCGCGGCCACACGGCCGCGGTTCTCTTTTCTACTTCGACTCCCCGATCAGGTACTTCTTCACGAACTCCTCGTTCAGCGTCACGCCGAGGCCGGGGCGGTCGGGCACGTCGATCCAGCCGGCCGCGGATTGAACCTTCTCGTGCGTCAGCTCGTGCCGCAGCGGGGAGTCCTCCACGCAGTCCTCGAAGATGAACGCATCGCGGCAGGTGCTCAGCCAGTGCAGGCTCGCGGCCACCGTCAGCGGGCTGGTGTAGCAGTGGTTGCACAGCCGTGCGCCGATCTCTTCCACCCGGTTGCGGATGTACGCAGCGTCCGTGAACCCGCATCGGGACAGGTCCACCTGGTAAACGTCCAGCGCTTGCTTGTCGAGGAACGGGCGGAACGACTCGCGGCCGCACTCCCCTTCCCCGGCCGCGATCGGGATCGGTGAGCGGTCGCGGAGCCAGCGGTAGCCGTCCACGTCGTCCTCGCGGAGCGGCTCCTCGAACCATTCGGGCGAGAATTCCTTGAACGCCTCGGCCCGCCGCAGGGCCGTCCGCGCGTCGTACACGCACCCGGCGTCGATGAGTAGCGTCGCCTTCCCCAGCCCCTCACGCGCGCCGCGGATCAGGTCGATGTCCACGGCCTCGGACGTGCCCATCGGCTCCCACCCGAACTTCACGGCCGTGTACCCGGCGGCCACCCACTTGCGGGCGATGTCGGCCGTCGCCTTCCCGTCGCGGCCGAACAGGATCGAGGCGTACCCGCGGATGCGGGCGTGGTGCCTCCCGCCGAGCAGGACGTGGATCGGCTGGCCGAATGCCTTGCCCTTCAGGTCCCACAGGGCCATGTCCACGGCCGCCATCGCGGTGATGCCGACGGCCTTGCGGCCGAAGTACATTGTGCGGCGGTACATCTTCTGCCAGAGCCGGTCGTGTTCGAGCGGGTTCTCGCCGACGAGCAACTGCCGGAGGCCGCACGCGATGTTGTGGCTGAACGGCGCGTCGATGATCGCCTTCACGACTTCGGGCGACGAGTCGGCTTCGCCGACGCCTTCGAGGCCGGCGTCCGTCCGGACGCGGACGAGGACGGAGTCCTGGCTGCTCGCCGTCTTCGCGACGACGTTCGGGATGCGGATGATCTGGCAAACGACTTCGGTGATCTTCATGAGGGGGCTTCTGGTTAAGGGAGCTTCCGCGGATCGACCTCGTGGGCGATGCACGCGACGCAGTCGCCCTGGCCGACGAGCGACGGGGCGCGGGTCGCGATCAGGATGCCGTCGCTGAGCGCCGTCACGTCCAGCGGCTCGCGGTCCGGGCGTTCGAGGAAGTGAACGCGGCCAACCGTCTGCCCGGCCGCCACCGGCTCGCCGAGCGGCACGACGTTCTCGTACACGCCGGACTCCGGGGCGAACCGGTAGTCGTCCGCGCTCAGCGCCTGCACCCACCGCGTCGGCGGCAGGCCGAGCGACTCGCGGGTGACGGCTCCGCCCTTGAGAATCTTGAAGTGCGTCAGCACGTTCCGCAGGCCGGACTGCGTCAGCCGATGCACCCCGGCCGTCACGTTCTCGCTGCCGCCCATCTCGGTCGTGATGACAACTTTCCCCTGGTTCTCGGCTTCCACGGGCAGCAGCCCGGTCCCCGCGATGTCCGCATACAGGAAGCAGAAGTCCGAGTTCCACGCCTCCGTGCCGGCGAGCATCGCCCGCCGCTGCGGGCCGTCCGGGACGAGGTGCATGTGGGCGCACGGGTAGAAGTCCACGCTCCGGCCGCCGGTGTGGATGTCGATCACGACGTCCGCGAGCGGGAACAGCACCGTCGTCAGGTAATGGGCCAAAATCTCGCTCACGCTGCCGGTCGGGTTGCCGGGGAAGCTGCGGTTGAAGTTCCGGCCGTCGAGCGGCGACAGCCGCGTCCCGGCCTTCGCCGCCGGCATCGTCAGCGTCGGGATGAGGATGAGCCGGCCGGTCACGTCGTCCGGCGACACTTCGCGGAGCAGCTTCATCACCGCGATTTGGCCGGGGTACTCGTCGCCGTGGTTGCCGGCCATCACGAGCGCCGTCGGCCCGGTCCCGCGCGAAATCACGCACGCCGGGACCATGAGGTTGGCCCAGCCGCCGAGGTTGTGGGAGTACGGGATGAACAGGTGGCCGAGTTGCTTGCCCGGCTTCGCGAAGTCGAGGTCGGAGCGGATCGGGGACGCGGGCACGGGCGGTTCTCCGGCGGTGGGGAGGTTGTACGCCGCCGCCGCGGTTCGGGAAGCGACTCGCCGCGTGGTTCGGCAAGTCATAACAATGTCAAGAGAAAATTTCCCATCCCCGGAGACCCGAACCCGATGTCCACGCTCCACTCCGTCACCCGGTTGCTCGGCCTCGGCCTCACCCCCGGCAAGCTCCGCGGGCTGCAACGGATCAGCAACCCGAACGGCACGCTCACGATGGTCGCCACCGACCAGAACAGCAGCATGATCTCGATGATGAAGAAGGCCACCGGCAAGGAGCCGACCTACGCCGAGATCGGGGACGCGAAGGTGATGCTGTCGCGGGCGCTCGCCCCGCACTGCTCCGGCCTGCTCGTGGACGGGTACTACGGGTACTGGAGCACCATCGCCGCCCACGCCGTCCCGGCCAGCACCGGCACGCTCATCCGCGTCGAGAAGTCCGGGGCCGCCAAGAACAAGGCCGGCGCGCCGTGCGGCGAGGTCGAGCAAGGCTGGGGCGTCCACAAGATCAAGAAGTGCGGGGCGGACGCGGTGAAGCTGCTCGCCCAGTTCGAGCCGGAGGAGTTCGACTCGGCCGAACACAACTTCGAGTTCACGCGGAAGATCTGGGAGGAGTGCATCGCGCACGACATCCTGTTCCTGCTGGAGCCGATCCACTTCGCGTACAACGGCGAGGACGACAAGTCGAAGTCGAAGATCGACCGCAAGGCGACGACGGTGATCGAGTCGGCCCGCATCCTGAGCCGGTACTGCGACATCTACAAGTCCGAGTTCCCCGGCACGCCGGGCGTCGAGAGCGACGCGCAACTGACGGACAACCTGAAGAAGCTGAACGACGCCTGCACGAAGCCGTGGGTGCTGCTGAGCGCGGGCGTGGACTACGACCAGTACAAGAAGCAGGTGGAGATGGCGATGAAGGCCGGGGCGAGCGGTGTCCTCGGCGGCCGGGCGTTCTGGAAGGAGTTCTTCACCTACGCGAACGCGGCCGAGCGGCAGAAGTTCGCCGAGACGGAGTGCGTGAAGCGGGTGAAGGAGATCGACGCGATCGTGAAGCAGGGGACGCCGTGGTTCAAGAAGTACGGCTACTCGATGGAAGATTTGCACAGCCTGCGGTCGGCGGAAGGCTGGCACGCCCGGTACGCCGGCGGCAACGCCGCGTCGAGCGGCCCGGCGAAGGCCGACCCGAACGCGGTGTATTGAGCGAACGCGAAACGCCCGGCTGCGAGGCCGGGCGTCATATAGCGGTGGGCTTGCCCACCGTGCGGTTTCGAGTTTTCGAGAAACCGCGAAGGCGTCCCTCCCACGGGGACGCCCCTCCCGCCACAACCAAGTTCCTGTGGGAGGGTCGGCCTTCCTCCCGCGGGAAAGTTCTTCCCATCGCAGACAGTTCCCCGCGGGAGGCAGCGCAGGCGGCCGTCGAAGACTCCGGCCGCACGGTGGGCAAGCCCACCGCTATATGTCATTCTTCGGCGTCGCCGTCGTCGAACGTTTCCAGCAGGTGGCCGAGTTTTTCCCGCTTCGTTTGCAGGTAGTTCTTGTTGAACGCCCCCGGCGTCATCTGGATCGGCACCCGCTCCACGATCTTCAATCCGTACCCCTCCAGGCCGATCACCTTCCGCGGGTTATTCGTCAGCAGCCGAATTTGCCGCACGCCCAAATCGTAGAGAATCTGCGCCCCGATGCCGAAGTTCCGCAGGTCCGGGGCGAAGCCGAGCCGCTTGTTCGCCTCCACCGTGTCCAGCCCCTCTTCTTGTTGCAGCCGGTACGCCTTCAGCTTGTTGAGCAGCCCGATGCCGCGGCCCTCCTGCCGCATGTAGACGATCACCCCGCGGCCGGCGGCGGCCACCTGCTGCATCGCGTACTTGAGTTGCGGGCCGCAGTCGCACTTCGCCGAGTGCAGCACGTCGCCGGTCAGGCACTCGCTGTGCATCCGCACGAGCACCGGCTCCGCCTCCTGCGTGACGACCCCGGTGTGCTCGACGCCGACGCCGCCCATCGTGATCGCCAAGTGCGGCTCGGCATCCACCATCGACGTGTACGCGAACAGGTCGAACTCGCCGAACTCCGTCGGCAGCTTCAGCACGATCTCCCGCTTGATGAGCTTCTCCGTCAGCCGCCGGTACTCGATCAGGTCGGCGATGGTACACATCTTCAGCCTGTGCGTCCGGCAATACTCCCGCAGGTCGGGCAGCCGGGCCATCGTGCCGTCTTCGTTCAGGATTTCGCAGATGACCGCGACCTCGCGCAGCCCGGCCATCCGGCACAGGTCCACGCTCCCCTCGGTGTGCCCGGCCCGGACCAACACGCCGCCGGCCTTCGCGATCAGCCCGTCGAGGTGGCCCTTGTCGCGGACGAGGTCGTTCGCCGTCGCCGTCGGGTCGGCGCAAACTTGGATCGTGCGGCAGCGGTCGTGGGCGGAGATGCCGGTGGTGACGCCGAACCGGGCGTCGAAGTTGTGGGTGAACGGCGTGGCGCTCGGGTCGAGCCGGACGCCGGGAAGGAGGTCGAGGCCGAGCCGGTCGGCGTTCGGCTTGGACATGGCCACGCACAGCCGGCCGCAGGCGTGGCGGACCATGAAGTTGACCGCCTCCGGCGTGACCGCCTCCGCGGCCATCACGAGGTCGCCCTCGTTCTCGCGGTGTTCGTCGTCCACGAGGACGACCATCCGCCCGGCTTGCAGTTCGGCGATGGCCTCCGGGATCGGGCAGAAGTCGGCGGTCGTGTGGTGCATGCGGTCCCCGCGGAGTCGGGATGAAGTTTACCCATCATAGGCGCGGGGTGCGGTCGAAATCAGCCGCCCATGCCCGGCGGGGCGTCGGCCTGCTGCTTCTTGGGGGCGACGAGCATCCGCATGTCGGACTCGATGCCCCGGATGGTCCACGGGATGTCCTTGTTGACTTTCGGGCTGACGGTGTCGGCGAGCGGGTCCGTCGCCGCGGCCTTCCGCAGGTCCGCCAGCTTCGCCAGGAAGGTCGGGTCGTTGCACTCCAGCACGACGGCCCCGCGGGCGGCGCTCTGCGAACTCTCCATCTTCGGCAACTGAATCTCGACCGGGACGCGGATGACGACCGCCTTCTCGGTCACCGTGATGAGCGGGGCCTGGTCCGGCGTCTCCTTGAGGATCGTCCCCGGCGGCGCGACCACGCCGGCCCGCCACGCGGCGTAGAACCGCTCGCGGGGGTCGCCGTCCCGCGCCCCGTCGAGCCGCTCCAGCGGCACGAACAGTTGCGACTTCATCGTCGTCTCGTACCCGGCCGGTTCCGGCTTCGCGGCCCCCACGGAGCCGAGCACCGCCCCCTGGGCGAGCACCCGCGGGAAGAACTCGTGGACGGCGGCGGCAGGTTGGTTGAAGAACTCCGACGGCAGGCTCGGCCGGCGGTCGGGTTGAAGCCCCCAGGCCGGTAGGAACAAGTTGTAGACCAGGCTGCGGGCCGTGTACTCCATGTCCGCCAACGCCTCGCCGTACCGCGTGACCCGGCCGCCGCCGATGAACCCCTGCGGCGGGGCCACGACCCGCCACGTCGGGCGGTCGGTGATCTGCCGCATCATGTCGAAGTTGAGCTTGAACTCGCCCTCCGGCGTCCGGAGCGTCCCGGCGCTCTTCGCCCGCAGGCCGGACGTGTCCTGCTGCCACGACTGGAGGCCGTCGAACGTGAACTTCGGGTCGAACTCGCGGTTACGGTACAGCAACCGGACGAGGTCGAGCTGCCGGAACCGGGCGATGCCGATCGTGCTCGCCGTGTCGTCCATGAACCCCTTCTGCGCCGCCTCGATGTCCTTGGGCGTCTTCGCCTCGACCGACTGCTGGCGGCCGGTGTCGAGCGTCATCTGGAACGCCTTGTGGAAGTCGGCGTTCCGGGTGTCCACCGGGTCGGCCTTCTTGAGCGTGTCGATCCAGGCGACGACGGCGTCCTTCGTGTCCTGTTGGACGCCGACCATCCGGCCGACGAGGTAGGCGGCGTACCCGCACCCGCCGAGGACGCCGACCCACCACGCGAACGTGCAGAGGTTCAGCCCGGCCCGCGTCCCCTCCGAGTTCAGGATTTGCCGGCGGGCGGCGAACGCCAGCACGAGGACGGCGGCCGGCATGACCAGCAGCAGCGGCTCGACGAGCTGCTGGCCGGACAGGAACGCGCTGCCGCCGAGCAGGACGAGGACGAACAGGAAGAGGCTCGCGAGGACGACGGCGATGATGGCCGTGACCGAGTACGGGGCGTAGCCGGTCGGGTCGTTGGTGGTGGGCAAACGCGGGGGGGCTTCGGCCATGGGTGACGGTCCTCGGGGTCGCGCGCCGGCGGTCGTGGGGCTGTTCTAGAGATACGCCACGGCAAGGGGATGGGTTCGC